>JAFAUV010000064.1 GCA_019243075.1 Bradyrhizobium sp. | reverse complement strand
TCGGCGATCTCCTCCTCGGCGTCGTCGAGATCCGAGATCGCCTGATCGTCCTCCGGCAGCGGCTGTTGCTTGCGGCTGCGGCGAACCTCGTCGATGGCGACATTGCGGCCGACCATGATCAGCCAGGCGGCGGGATCGCGCGGCGGTCCGTTCTGCGGCCAGCTCTGCAGCGCGCGCAGACAGGCGTTTTGGAACGCCTCTTCCGCGGCATCGAGATCGCGGAAATAACGCAAGAGCGCGCCGACCGCCTGGGGCCGCGCCGACGTCAGCGCGGCATCGACCCAGCCGGTGTCGGTCGTGGTCATGCAGGCCGGCTCCCGGGCGCGTACAGCCCCACGGGGCGGATCTCGTAGGCTCCGCCCGGATTGGCGGCCCCGAGATCGCGGGCGACCTCCAGCGCTTCGTCGAGATTCTTGCAGTCGATCACATAGAAGCCCAGCAGCTGTTCCTTGGTTTCGGCATAGGGGCCGTCCAGCACCAGCGGCGGATCGTCCTTGCGCAGCGTGGTTGCGGCCGTGGTCGGCAGCAGCCGAGCCACGGGACCGAGCCGGCCTTGCCTGGCGAGCTTCTCCTGCACGACGGAGAGTTTCTGCATCACGGCTTCGTCCTGCTCCTTGGTCCAGGAGCCGACAACATCCTCATCATGGTAGCAAAGTATGGCGTAGAGCATGCTGGGGCCCCGTTCGGCTTGAAGACGAACGAGTATGCCCGGAGCCGACAGCCGACGGTGAGAATTTTCGAGCGGGTTGCGGTGGAAATTCACCGCAGGAAATGGCCGCGGGTCATGCGCGATGGTGCAGGTCACGGAGGGATGTTTTGGACAACGAGAAGGCCCATGCGCACTTTGGCATGGCGAGACCGGCGGGCGCCGTTTCGAGGGCCGCTGTTCTGCTCCCTTCGTCATCGATCAACCAGCTTGGATTGCCGCGCTGCACATCAGGTCGATCGCGCCATCGACGATGGCTTCCAGCTCGCTGCGCGGCACACGCGCCCGCGCCCGGATCGCGATGGTATGAAGGCTGGCAGACGCGAGATGGCCGAGCACAACCGGATCGGTGCTTGCGGGCAGTTCGCCCTTTTCCCTGGCGCGCCGGAAGCAGGTCATGAACGCCTTGTCGAGCTCGGCAAAGCCTTCAACAACCATGGCTCGGATCTCCGGATCGGATACCGCTTCGGATGCGGCTGTCATCACCGTGAAGCAGCCGCGGGGCCCGGAATCGCCCGACAAATAGATATCGAGCGCGGTCGCGTAGATGCGCTTCAGCCGCTCGCGGATCGGCTGCTCGCTGCGGAAGATGTCGACCAGCGAGGCCCGCGCGTCGTCGCGGTAGCGCTGATAGCTCCTGATATAGAGCTCGCGCTTGTCACCGAACGCGCCATAGAGACTCGGCCGGTTCATGCCGGTGGCGGCGCTGAGATCATCCAGCGAGGTCGCGGCAAAACCGGCCTTGCGGAACAGGTCGAGAGCTTTGCCGAGCACGACCTCGGGCTCGTAGGCGCGGGGCCGGCCGCGGCGCCTCGGCCCGACCGCGGATTTGGCCGAGGGCCCCTTGGCGGGCGGCGCCTTACTTTTTTGTACCATTTCGCACTTAATCCTTGACCGCATCAATATTATGCGGGACGGTATGAAAATCAACAGCCCGCCAGGGAGGGACCCATGGACCTTTATTTCTCGCCGCTCGCCTGCTCGATGGCCACCCGCATCGCACTCTATGAAGCCGGCGAGGCCGCGACCTATCTCGAAGTCGATCCCAAGACCAAGGTGGTGCAGAACGACGGCTCGGATTTCCGTGACGTGAACCCGCTCGGCCTGGTGCCGACGCTGCGCACCGATGACGGCACGGTGCTGACGGAAAACGCGGCGATCCTGCAATATGTCGCCGATCGTTTTCCGAAGGCAGGGCTCGGCACCAGCTCCGCCCTCGAGCGCAGCCGCCTGCATCAATGGCTGTGCTTCATCGGAACCGAACTGCACAAGGCCTTGTTCGTTCCTTTGCTCGACAAGAAGGCGGGCGCGGAGGTGAAGAGCTACGTGCTGGAGAAGAACCTGTCGCGGCTCGATTTTCTCGAAAACTATCTGAGGGGCCGCGAATATCTGCTCGATCATTTCAGCGTCGCGGATGCCTATCTTGTCACCGTCATCAACTGGACCATGGCGACGCCGCCGGTCGAGCTCGCGAAATGGCCGGCCGTCAAAGCCTATTACGAGCGCCTGCGCGCGCGGCCGAGCATTGCGAAGGCGATCGGTGAGGAGTTCGAGCTCTACAAGGCCGAACTCGCGCGGCAGAAGGCACCGGCGTAAACGGTGCCGCAAGTCTCGCTGTCGGCCGGACAGCGAGAAGATGACGGCCGCGCCTAAAACGGACTCTCCCCCAGCCCCGGCACGTCGGCCGGGCGCGGGCCCGGCGCGGACCAGCGGAAGCGGCGATCCTTTTCGGCAATGTTCACATCGTTGATGCTGGCCTCGCGCCGGCGCATCAGACCGTGCTCATCGAACTCCCATTGCTCATTGCCATAGGAGCGATGCCACTGGCCGCTCGCATCGTGCCATTCATACTGGAAGCGCACCGCGATGCGATTGCCCTCGAAAGCCCACAGATCCTTGATCAGGCGATAGTCGAGCTCGGTCGCCCATTTGCGCGTGAGGAAGGCGACGATGGCCTTGCGTCCTTCGAAAAACTCCGAGCGATTGCGCCAGCGGCTGTCCTCGGTATAGGCCAGCGACACGCGCTCGGGATCGCGCGAATTCCAGGCGTCCTCCGCCATACGGGCCTTCTGGGCGGCTGTCTCTCTGGTGAATGGCGGCAGCGGCGGACGCGACATGATGGCCTCGATTTCGAGTGAAGCCGCAACTCTATCCTCGCTGCGCGACAAGTCGATGGTGGATTTGCGTATCGGCCGATCGCTAAACCAGATCGGCCTTCATCAAGGCGCGGATCGATTTCGGAATGGGCTGTGCCCTGCCCTCGCTGATGAAGGCGACCCGCACTTCGGCCTTGACCAGCACGTCCGCGCCCCGCCGCACCTCCTGCCCGAGGGTGATCGAAGCGCCTCTTACCGCGACCGGCCAGGTCACGACGTCGAGCACGTCGTCCATCCGCGCGGGCCGCAGAAAATCCAGCCTCATCGAGCGCACCACGAAGGTAAAGCCCGGCGTCTCGGTCTCCGCTTCCGCAAACAGCGCGTGGTGCTCGGCGCCCATCAGACGCAGATGATTGGTGCGCCCGCGTTCCATGAAGCGGAGATAATTGGCGTGATAGACGATGCCGGAAAAATCCGTATCCTCGTAATAGACGCGGACCTGCATGTGATGGCGGCCGTCGCGGATCTCGCCGTCGAGCAATGACATTGCCGCTACCCCCTGATCTCGGCAGCAAGCGACAGCGAACGGGCGACAGCAAGCGATCGCGCGTCAGGGTGCGCTAGCTTTCCTTGTCTATCGTTAGCCTTCGTCATCATGGCCGAACAGGCCGAACTGCGCGGCATCGCGCGTGGGTTCGGATAGGCCGAGATGCCGGAAGGCATGCGAGGTGAGCAGGCGGCCGCGCGGGGTACGCTGCAGATAGCCGCATTGGATCAGGAACGGCTCGATGATGTCCTCGATCGCATCACGCGGCTCGGACAGCGCCGCGGCGAGCGTTTCCACGCCGACTGGTCCGCCGCCATAGTTCGTCGCAATCGTCGTCAGATAGCGGCGGTCCATGGCATCGAGGCCGACGGCATCGACCTCGAGCGCGCTCAGCGCGTGATCGGCTATGCCGCGATCGATGGCATGGGCATCCGCTGCCGAAGCGAAATCGCGCACGCGGCGCAAGAGGCGGCCGGCGATGCGCGGCGTGCCGCGGGCGCGGCGCGCAATCTCGTTGGCGCCATCGGCGGTCATGCCGATCTCGAGCACACGGGCGCCGCGGCTCACGATCTTCTCCAGCTCCTCCTCTGTGTAGAAATTGAGCCGCACCGGAATGCCGAAGCGATCGCGCAAGGGATTGGTGAGGAGACCGGCGCGGGTGGTGGCGCCGACGAGCGTGAATTTCGACAGCTCGATCTTGACCGAGCGCGCCGCCGGCCCCTCGCCGATGATGAGGTCGAGTTGAAAATCCTCCATCGCGGGATAGAGCACTTCTTCGACCGCCGGGCTGAGGCGATGGATCTCGTCGATGAAAAGCACGTCGCGCTCTTCGAGATTGGTGAGCAGCGCCGCGAGATCGCCGGCCTTCGCGATCACCGGCCCCGAAGTCGCGCGAAAACCGACGCCGAGCTCGCGCGCCACGATCTGCGCCAGCGTGGTCTTGCCGAGGCCTGGAGGTCCGACGAACAGCACGTGATCGAGCGCCTCGCCGCGCTTGCGGGCCGCCTCGATGAAGATGGAGAGATTCTTGCGCGCCTGCGCCTGGCCTACGAACTCCGACAGCAGCTGCGGCCGCAGCGTGGTGTCGCCGATATCCTCGTTTCTTCGCTCAGGCGTGACGATGCGGGCGGTGTTCACTCGTTGCCTCGCCGATATTTGTTGGGCAAGAGCTCGCCGATGGTCGTGACCATCGGTTCCTTGCCGCTGTTGGGGACGATGACGCGCGCGCCGGCATCGTAGTCATGGATCAGCTCGCGGCAGATGCCGCAAGGCGAGACCACCGCGATCTTGCCGGGCTCGTCCGGCTTCGGATGGCGTACGGCGACGATGGTCTCGATGCCCTTGTCGCCGGTCTCGGTAATCGCGCGGCCGATCGCGATCGCTTCGGCGCAGACCGCGATGCGGCCGATATAGGCGTCGATATTCACCCCGGTAACGATGCGGCCGTCACGGGTGCGCAACGCGGCGCCGACTTCCTGCCAGTCGTTGCGATAGCGCTCGCTGATCGCACTGGTGGCGGCGGCGATCAGTTCCCTGTCTTTCTTGCTCAGCATAGCGGAGAGTGCATTCCTTGGTCGGTGTGCCGGCGCAGAATAGTTTATTTCGCCAATTCCTTCAGGCCCAGCCGGATCAGCTGGACGGTTTCGGCCTGCTCGCCTGCGCTGCGCGAGGCGGAGGCTATCGCGGCTGCCGCCTGCGGCTGGCCGTAGCCGAGATTGACCAGCGCGGAAATCGCGTCGGTAACCGGGCGCGGCGCCCGCCGGTCATCTATTGCGCCGGAAAGATTGACCAGCGCCGGATCGACATTGGCGAAGGCCGGAGCCTTGTCTTTCAGTTCGGTGACGATGCGCTCCGCGACCTTCGGACCGACGCCCGGCGTGCGCGACACCGCAGCCTTGTCGCGCAGCGCGATCGCATTGGCGAGTTCCGCCAGCGGCAGCGTGCCGAGCACCGCCAGTGCCACCTTGGCGCCGACGCCCTGCACCGTCTGCAGCAGCCGAAACCATTCGCGCTCGGTGTCGCTCTTGAAGCCGAAGAGCTTGATCTGGTCCTCACGGACATAGGTTTCAATGGACAGCACCGCGGCTCCGCCCGGCGAAGGCAATGCCTGCAGCGTGCGCGCCGAGCAATGCACCTGATAGCCGACGCCGCCGACGTCGAGGATGACGAAATCCTCGCCATAGGAATCGATCAGGCCCTTGAGCTTGCCGATCATATGCCGACCACCTTCAGCCGCAGCGTCGCACTTGAGCGATGATGCGCATGGGTGATCGCGATCGCAAGCGCATCGGCTGCGTCCGCCGAAGCCGGCTCGGCCTTCGGCAGCAATATCTTCAGCATCATGGCGACCTGGTTCTTGTCGGCGTGGCCGGCGCCGACCACGGTCTTCTTGACCTGGTTCGGCGCATATTCGGAGACCGCGATGCCGAACATTGCCGGCGCCAGCATGGCGACGCCGCGCGCCTGGCCAAGCTTCAGCGTGGCGACGCCATCCTTGTTGACGAAGGTCTGCTCGACGGCGGCTTCCGACGGCTGGAAATCGCGGAGCACGGCGGCAAGCCCGTCGTGGATGGCAAGCAGCCGGCTCGCCAGCGGCAGGCAGTCGGTCGGTTCCACCGATCCGCAGCCGACAAAGACGAGGCGGTTGCCGTCGCTCTCGATCACTCCCCAGCCGGTGCGCCGGAGTCCCGGGTCGATGCCGAGGATGCGAAGGGGACTGCGAATCGTCTGCGCGTTCATGCGCTTTTATAACCCATCGAGGAGTCGCAAGCCTAGCAGGCGCGACCACCTATCAACCGGTCAGCCGGGATTGAGGCCGTCATGGCGAACGAAGCGAATCAATCCAGTATTTTTCCGCAGACGCAGTCTGGATCGCTTCGTTGCTTCGCGCCTCGCAATCACGGCGATCAGCCGCCGATCTTCGCCATCAGCGCGTCCGATATCTCGAAATTGGCGAAGACATTCTGGACGTCGTCGTGCTCGTTGAGCATGTCGATCAGCTTCAGGAGCTTCTCGCCGGTTTCGTCGTCGACCGAAACCGTGTTCTGCGGCTTCCATGTCAGCGCCGCCTTGCGCGGCTCGCCGAATTTCGCCTCCAGTGCCTTCGCCACCTCGCGAAAGCTTTCCTGCGAGGCGTAGATCTCGTGGCCGCTCGCGCTGGAGATCACGTCGTCCGCGCCGGCTTCGATCGCGGCGTCGAGCATGGCGTCGTCGGTTGCGACCCTGCGGTCATATTCGATGATGCCGGCGCGATCGAACATGAAGGCGACCGAGCCGCTTTCGCCGAGATTGCCGCCGGACTTGCTGAAGTAGGAGCGGATGTCGGAGGCGGCTCGGTTGCGGTTGTCCGTCAGCGCCTCGACGATGACGGCGACGCCGCCGGGGCCATAGCCCTCGTAGCGGATTTCGTCATAGTTCTCCCCTTCGCCGCCAATCGCCTTCTTGATCGCGCGCTCGATGTTGTCCTTGGGCATGTTCTCCTGGCGCGCCGCGACGATCGCGGCCCGCAGCCGCGGGTTCATGGCGGGGTCCGGCGTGCCCAATTTGGCTGCCACCGTGATTTCCCGCGCCAGCTTGCCGAACAACTTGGACTTCTGGGCATCCTGCCGGCCCTTGCGGTGCATGATGTTCTTGAACTGGGAATGGCCGGCCATGGCGGTATCTCTTTAGGGGAGCGGTAGGGGATCGCGGCGAAGCGCGGCCTTATAGGCGCAAGACGGGCCGAAATCAAAAGATTCGGGTTGATTCCGGTAGGGTGATAGGCGCGCCTGCCGGAATATGAGGCAATTGTTAACCCTGACTTCACGGATAGCTGCAAGAGTGAAGTCCGCAACTCCCGCTTCCCGAGAGAAATACATGGCGTTCGGTTTGTTCAGAAAACGAGTGCCGGAGCCGGTTGCGCCCGCTGTCGAGGCAAAGGCATCTCAACCCGCCCTGGCCGAGCCTGCCGCCGAGCCCGATTCCGCCCGCGAAATCCTCGAACTGCTCGACCTCGAACTCGGCGGCCTGATCAGGCAGCTCGAACGGGCGGCACAATCGGTTGCCGGCGGCGCCCAATCCACCGCCGCGACGCTGGCGACCATTCGCGATCGGACCGAAGCCCTTTCTGGCCGCAGCCAGGCGGCGCGGGGCACCGCAACCAGCTTTGCCGAGGTGAGCGAGAAATTTACCCGCTCGGCGGAAGGCATCGGCGCGCAGGTTCGCGATGCCGGCAAGCTGGCCGACGAGGCCAGCATGGCGGCGAACGAAGCCCGTGCCAATGTCGACCGCCTGCGCGAATCCTCCGCCGCCATCGGCAACGTGGTCAATCTGATCGCACAGATCGCGCGCCAGACCACCCTGCTCGCGCTCAACTCGACCATCGAGGCGGCCCGCGCGGGCGACGCCGGCCGCGGCTTTGCCGTGGTTGCGACCGAGGTGAAGGCGCTGGCGGTCCAGACCCAGGGGGCGACCGAAGAAATCACCAAGAAGATCGAGGCGCTGCAGCGGGACGCCGCCGGGTCGGCGGATGCCGTGCATCGGATTTCGCAGGCGATCGAGGCGATCCGTCCGGTGTTCGAGAACGTCAATAGCGCCGTTGCCGAGCAGAACCGCACCAGCGGCGAGATGTCGGACAATGCGACCTCCGCCTCGCATTTCATCGTTGCGGTCGGCGACAATGCCGCCGAGATCGATGCCGCCACCAAGGAAGCTGCCGTCCATGGCGAGAGCGTCGCGAGCGCGGGCAAGGCAGTGACGAATTTCGCGCACAAGCTCAGGACGCGCAGCGCCGTGCTGCTCCGCCAGGGCGAGAGCGAGGACCGCCGCAAGCTGGAACGCCTGCCCTGCCATCTCAAGATCGAAATCGCGGGCCTGCATGGCGCGATCTCGGCTCCCGTCTACGAGATTTCCGCGCAAGGCATCCTCATCTCCGGGCCGAACGCGGCGAGCCTGCCGCTGCACCAGAACCTCAACGTCACGCTCGACGGCGTCGGCGCCTGCCGCATCCGCGTCAGCGAGCACAGCAAGGCCGGTGCTCTGGCGCGCTTCGAGGCGCTTGGCGCAGAGCTCGCCGAAAAAGTCGAGGACGTGCTGTGGTCGATCCGCGAGGAGAATGTCGAGGCCGTCACCCGCGCACTCGAAGCCGGCGTGGAACTCGCCGGCATCTTCGAGCGTGGCGTCGCCTCGGGCGCCCTCTCCCTCGACGACCTCTTTGATGCGAACTATGTCGAAATCGCCGGCACCAACCCGGTGCAGTATCGGACCAAATTCCTCGACTGGGCCGACCGCGCGCTGCCCGCGTTCCAGGAAGCCTTCCTCGTCAAGGACAAGCGTATGGCGTTCTGCGCGGTGGTCGACCGCAACGGCTATCTGCCGGTGCATAACAAGATCTATTCGCAGCCGCAGCGCCCGGGCGACGTGGCCTGGAACACGGCCAACAGCCGCAACCGCCGCATCTTCAACGACGCCGCCGGGCTTGCGGCCGGACAGAACCAGCGCTCCTATCTGATTCAGAGCTATGCGCGCGACATGGGCGGCGGAAATACCGTGATGATGCGCGAGATCGATGTTCCCGTCCGCGTGCGCGGGCGCCATTGGGGCGGCTTCCGCACGGCTTACAAACTATGAGCGCTCCATCCGCAAAACCAGAATCCATCGCCACCATCCCCTCGCCCAGCGAGCTGCTGGTCGATCAGCTCGCCAACCGCATTGGCGGTCTCGGCGTCGAGCTCGCCGATGTCGCCGGCAACGTGCAGGAGGTGGCGCAGCGCGTCTCCTCCCAGTCCGCACGTTTCGGCCATCTGCAACAGACTGCGAAAACCATGGTCTCGGCCAACCACGATATCGCCGGCGCCTCCAGAGCGGTGCAGTCGGCGACCTCGGCCGCGGTCGACGAGATCACCCAATCGCGCAACGCGGTCGAGACCGCCGTCGGTCACATCGCGCAATTGATCGAGGCGGTCGGCCGCATCGAATCGAGGCTCGGTGCCGTGTCGTCGGCGCTGGCGCAGGTCGCAAAGGTCTCGACCTCGATCGAGGCGATTGCCAAGCAGACCAACCTGCTCGCGCTCAACGCCACCATCGAAGCCGCCCGCGCGGGGAATGCGGGCCGCGGCTTTGCCGTGGTCGCCAGCGAGGTGAAAAACCTCGCGGAAGCCACGCGCCAGGCGACGCAGCAGATCGGCGACACCGTTCGCGGCCTCGACGGCCAGCTCGGCAGCCTGATCGGCGAGAGCGGCGAAGCCTCGACGCGGGCGAAGAACGCCGGCGAAGGCGCCTCCCAGATCCAGCACATCATCGCCCGCGTGCAGGACGGTTTCGCCCGGGTCGGCCAGGAAATCGACGGTGTGGCGAAAGCGGCGACTTCCAATCTTTCCCATTGCGACGAGGTGATCGAGGAGCTCGGCCATCTCGCAAAGGGCGTCGATCTCTCCTCCTCCGAGCTCAGGCATGCCGACGAGCGGGTCGCCAAATTGCTCGAGACGTCCGAAGGACTGATCGCCATGATCGCCGACTCCGGTGTCGAGACCTCCGACGCGCCCCTGATCCGCGTCGTGCTCGAGACGGCGCGGCGCATTTCCCAGACTTTCGAAGCCGCGATCGAGCGCGGCGAGATCAGCATCGAGCAGTTGATGGACGAGAATTACCGCGAGATCCCCGGCACCGATCCCAAGCAATATCTCACCCAATATGTCGAATTCACCGATCGCGTGCTGCCTTCGATCCAGGATCCGATTCAGAAATTCGATCCCCGCATCGTGTTCTGTGTCGCCTGGGCGAAAGGCGGCTACCTGCCGACCCACAATCCGAATTATCGTCAGCAGCAGGGCAAGGACCCGGTCTGGAACAACGCCAATTGCCGCAACCGGCGGCTGTTCAACGACCGCGCCGTGAAGAAGGTCGCCGCAAACACCAGGCCTTTCCTGCTGCAGACCTATCGGCGCGACATGGGTGGCGGCAATTTCGTGCTGATGAAGGACCTGTCGTCGCCGATCTTCATCCGCGGCCGCCACTGGGGCGCGTTCCGGATGGGATTCCGCGAATCCTGAGCGCGACCACCGCTGCTCCTGCTCCTCCCTCGTCCCGCTTGCGGGAAGGCGCGCCGCGTTCTCGCAGGCGATCGGATCAGGGCCGCCAGAACTCCGGCAGCGCAGGCTCCAGCCTGCCGCCGATCCGCACCGGGCCGATCTTTATGGCCAATCCGGTCGCATCATCGGTCTCGACCGCAACGCCGGAGAATGTCGCCGCACCGCCCGCCGGCTCGAAGCGGCCGGAGGGAATGCCCGAGGTGAAGCGGCGCAGCGGCTCTTCCTTCTGCATGCCGATGACCGAGTCGTAATCGCCGGTCATGCCGGCATCGGTCATATAGGCGGTGCCATTGTTGAGGATCTGGTGATCGGCGGTCGGCACATGCGTGTGGGTGCCGACGACGAGGCTCACACGGCCGTCGCAGAAATACCCGATACCCTGCTTCTCGCTGGTCGCCTCGCAGTGGAAGTCGACCACGATGGCGTCTGCCGCCTGGCGCAGGGGACAGGCATCGAGCTCGCGCGCGATGGTCGCGAAGGGATCGTCGAACGGCGTCATGAAGACGCGGCCCATGGCGTTGATCACAAGCGCGCGCTGGCCGCGCTTGGTGTCGATCAAGGCCGAGCCGCGACCCGGCGTGCCTCTCGGGAAATTCGCCGGGCGGATCAGCCGCGGCGCGCGTTCGATGAACACCAGGGCCTCGCGCTGGTCCCAGGCATGGTTGCCGAGCGTGATTGCGTCGGCGCCGGCGTCGATGAGCTCCTGATAGATCGCTTCGGTGATGCCGAAGCCACCGGCGGAATTTTCGCCGTTGACGATGACGAAATCGAGCGCCCAGTCGTCAACCAGCCTCGGCAGATGTTCGAGCACCGCCGTACGCCCCGCCCTGCCCACGACGTCGCCGACAAACAAAATTCGCAACTTAGCCGCTCCGGAAATCGAACACGCGCTTTTCCGTTAGCACATAATCGAGCGGCACGTCGTGTGACAGCGCCGGAATGGCCTCGATTTCCTGCGCCGCAAAGGCAAGCCCGATGCCGATGATTGCCTTTTGCTTTCGTAGATGCGCAATGGTGTAGTCGTAATGGCCGGCGCCATAGCCGATGCGATGGCCGATGCGGTCGAAGGCGGCAAGCGGCACCAGCATGATATCAGGCACGACCTCGGCGGCCGCCGGCGAGGGCTCGGGAATGCCGAGCATGCCGAGCGTCAGCCGCTCGCCGGGCGACCACGCACGGAAGACCAGCGATTTGCCGCGTGCAGTCACACTCGGCAGCGCCAGCTGCGCGCCCTGCAGCGCCAGCTTCTGCAGCAGCGGCGCCGGATCGATCTCGTTGCGGATCGGCGAATAGCCGGAGACGATCATGCCTGCCGCAATCGGCAGCGGCAGCCCGCGTTTGGCCAGCGCATGCGCCGCGGCCCCCCGCTGCTTGTCACTCAACGCCTCGCGTTTCGCCAGCGCTGTAGCGCGCAATTCGGCCTTGGTTCGCTCGCTCGGCAAAGGCAATCACCCGGCGTCACGTTCGACCGGCGTCAACCGCCAAAGCGCCACTGCGCTCGGAGGCGGGTGATCCGGTATTCCAGAGATCTCAGGGCTTATACGGAAACGCGGCCGCGTACTGAACAGCCCGCTTGTGCGAGCTGGGAGAAAAGCGCGAAGCCGCAGACGCCGTTGAAGCGCTCGATCCCGGAGTTCCCTACGAAAGTAGGTGGGCACCATATGTCCGGATCCACGGACCCGGCCAGGGACAGTTCCCTAAAGGATCGATAAGGCCCCGGGGATAT
>JAFAUV010000171.1 GCA_019243075.1 Bradyrhizobium sp. | reverse complement strand
GCGCATGACGGCAAGTCGGTGCTGATCGCGAGCACCTCGTTGTGCAAGATCTTTCGCTACTGGATCGACGGCCCGACAAAGGGCCGCACCGAGGTGCTGATCGACGAGTTGCCGGGCAACCCTGACAACATCAACCGCGCCTCCGATGGAAACTACTGGCTGGCGCTGGTCGGAATCCGCACGCCGACCTTCGATCTTGCCGCGCGCAAGCCGGGCTTCCGGCTGCGCATGGTGAAACAGGTGCCGACCGACGAATGGCTCGCGCCGGCGCTCAATCATGGCTGCGTGCTGAAGTTCAACGAGGCCGGCGAGGCGCTGGAATCCTGGTGGGACCCGACCGGCATTTCGCATTCGACGCTGACCTCGATGCGCGAGCACAAGGGCTATCTCTATCTCGGCGGCCTGGAAAACAACCGGATCGGGCGCATCAAGCTCGATGGCGTCGACCAGACGTGGAACGGCTATGACGCCTATTGGGGCGCCAAAGGCCGAGTCAAAGGCTAGGTGCAGCGTGGCATTGTTCGACCATCTGCTCCGCGACATCCGCAGCGTCGTCAACCGCGACGGCGTGCAGAACGCGATACCGCCGCTCGACGGCGCGCTCAGCCCCAACGACCGGCTCGATGCCTGCACGCCGATCGGCGATCCCTTGCCCGGTCTCGACGACGTTGTCGCAGCGAAGGATGGCGGCGTCTATGTCTCCATGGGCAAGAAGGTGCTCAGGCTTTCGGGCGACGGACTAGCCACCCGCACGCTCGTCGCCGAGTTCGAAGGCGAGGCGGGCGGGCTTGCGCTCCATCCCGACGGGCGGCTCCTCGTCTGCGTCGCCGGCCGCGGTCTTGCCGCGCTCGATCCGCAAAATCCCGATCCGCGCTGGCTCGAAACCGCCGATGGAGCGAGCTTTGCCGGGCTCACATCGGTCACGGCCGCGCCGGATGGGCGCATTTTCATGGTCGAAGGCAGCATCGGGCGCGCGCCCGGCGAATGGCGGCACGATTTGATGGAGAAGCGCAGCAACGGCCGGCTGATCGCCTGCGGCGCCGCGCTCGACAGCGCGCAGGTCCTGCTGACCGGACTGCCGTATCCCTATGGCCTCGCCGTGTCCGCGGACGGCAGGCAACTCTGGCTCGGCGAGAGCTGGGCGCACCGGCTCAGCCGCTTTGCGCTGGAAGGCAGCGGCATCGGGCCGCGCGAGGTCGTCGCCGGCAATCTGCCGGGTTATCCGGCGCGTCTCCACCCCGACGGCCATGGCGGCTTCTTGCTCGGGATGTTCGCGCGGCGCACCCATCTGATCGAGTTCGTGCTGAAGGAAGACGATTTTCGCGAGGACATGCTGGAAACCATGCCGCCCGACTACTGGATCGCGCCGGCCTTCGCCGGCGGCAGCGATTGTCTGGAGCCGATGCAGATCGGCGCGGTGAAGGCGCTCGGCATCCAGAAACCCTGGGCCCCGCCGCGCTCCTATGGCCTGCTGGTGCATCTCGACGGCGAGGGTGAAGCCACGGACAGCCTGCACAGCCGCGCCGGCGGCCGCTATCACGGCGTTACCGGCGCCTGCGACACGCCCCATGGCGTCGTGATCGCCGCGCGTGGCACCGGGCGCCTGCTCTTGCACAGGGGAGAGCTGCGATGAGCGACGGCGTGTTGCCGAACATACCTGCGAGCACCAGCCCGGCGCACGAGCCGGTGCTGCGCATCAGCGGCGGCAGCAAGATCTATGGCGGGGTGCACGCCATCGAGGGCGTCGATTTCGACCTTTATCCGGGCGAGGTGCATGCCCTGGTCGGCGAGAACGGCGCCGGCAAGTCGACGCTGTGCAAGGCGATTGCGGGTGCGATCGAGCTTACCTCGGGCGATTTCTTCCTCGACGGCAGGCCGGCGCGGTTCGAGCAGCCGCGCGACGCGCTCCGCGCCGGCATTTGCATGGTCTATCAGGAGACCAGCCTGGTGCCGACCATGACGGCGGCGCAGAACATCGAGCTCGGCAACGAAAAGCTGCTGACGCGCTTCCGCACCCTCAACATCCAGGCGCAGCAGCTGCTGCAATCGCTCAACTTCCATGTCGATCCGGCAACGCCCGTTGCTCTGCTCGGCACCGCGAAGAAGCAGATGGTCGAGATCGCGCGCGCCATCTACAACAAGGCGCGCATCATCATCTTCGACGAGCCGACGGCCAGCCTCACGCCGGAAGAAATCGTGCATTTCTTCCACCTGGTGCGCGACCTGCGCGCGCGCGGCGTCTCGATCATTTACATCTCGCATGCGCTGGAAGAATCGCTGCAGATCGCCGACCGCATCACGGTGCTGCGCGACGGCAAGCGCGTCATCACCGCGCCGGCGAAACAGCTCACCCGCGATGCGCTGGTGCAGCACATGGTCGGCCGCGAGGTCGCGCAGGCGGTCTATGGCCGCAAGGAGAAGACCGGCCAGCGCCGCGAGAAGGTGCTCACGGTCGAGAACGTGACCATGGGCATGGCGGTGAAGAACATGTCGTTCTCGGTCTATGCCGGCGAGGTCGTCGGCATTGCCGGCCTGATCGGCTCGGGCCGCACCGAGATCGCCAAGGTCGTCTATGGCGCCCTCAAGCGCAACCTCGTCAATGGCGGCACCATTCGGCTCCGCGGCAGGCCGATCCGCTACCGCGTGCCGCGACAGGCGATCAATGACGGCATCGCCTACATCACCGAGGACCGCAAGGCCAACGGCTTCTTCGAGACCATGGTGGTCGACGACAACGTCTATATCGGCAATCTCGCGACACGGCGCGGCTGGAGCTTCCTGTTGTCGCGCGCGCGCCGCAGCAAGCTCGCCAATTACTGGGTCGAGCGGCTGAAGATCAACGCGCTGCAGCGCAAGGCGCGCATTGTCGAATTGTCCGGCGGCAACCAGCAGAAGGTGGTGCTGGCCAAGACGCTGGTGCAGGACCCTTCGATCATCATCTTCGACGAGCCGACGCGCGGCGTCGATGTCGGAACCATTCCGCACATCCATGCCGAAATCCGCCGCCTTGCCGACGAAGGCAAGGCGGTGGTGGTGATCTCGTCCTATCTGCCGGAGATATTGGCCGTCTCCGACCGGATTCTCGTCGCGCGAACCGGCCGCATCGTCGCCGAGTTCGACGCCGCGGAAGCGACCCAGGACAAGATTCTGTACGCGGCGGTGCATTAGGCCTTCGCGGCGACGTCCTCCAGGGCGCGGTTGCGCGGCTCGACGCCCCAGGCCCAGACCACCAGGATCTGGACGACGACGAGGCCGATCATCAGCCAGATCACGCCGGGCAGGCCGGAGGAGGCCATCAGGCTGCCGACGATGAAGGGCGAGACCACGGTCGCGCCGCGGCCGAACATGTTGCAGATGCCATTCGCGCGCAGCCTGATCTCGGTCGGGAACAGCTCCGGCGTGTAGACGCCATAGAGGATCGCGGTCTGCACATAGATGGCGACGATCAGGATGAAGCCGACCGTGAGCACGACCGCCGCATCCGAAGCGGCGTCGAAGCGCGCATAGATATGGCCCGCGACGATGGTCACGATCGATGCGGCGATGATGCTGGCACGGCGTCCGACCGCATCCGAGCCATAGGCGCCGAGCGCGCAGCCCACCAGCGAGGCCGCCGACAGCACCACGGTATAGGCGAGCGAATTGGCGATGGTCAGCCCCTGGCGCAGGAAGAACTGCGGCAGGAACAGCACGAAGCCGAAGATCAGCGTGTTGATCGAGATCAGCACCCAGCAGCCCACGACCAAACGTCGCAGCAGCGGCGGCTTCACGAGGTCGGCTGCTGCGACCTGCGGCACTGCCGCCGGCACCACCACAGCCGGCAGCGGCTTGCCGCCGGCGGCTTCCCGCTCGATCTCCCGCATCAGCCTTTCCGCTTCTCCGGCGCGACCTTGCGCCTCAAGCCAGCGCGGCGATTCCGGCAGGTTCTTGCGCAGGTACCAGACGATCAGCGAGCCGAGGCCGGCGATGACGAACATCGGACGCCAGCCGAACGATGGAATGATCAGATAGCCGAGCAGGGCGGTTGCCGGAAATCCCGCGACCACGATGAACGCCATCATCGACAGCCAGCGTCCGCGCGTTTTCGGCGGCACGAATTCGGTCATGGTCGAATAGCCGACCACGATTTCGGCGCCAAGGCCCAGGCCCTGCACGAAGCGGCAGAGGATGAGCTGCGTCATGTCCTGGGCGAAGGCGGCGGCCAGCGACGCGAGCCCGAAGATCAGCAGATTGATCTGATAGGTGAAGCGTCGGCCGAACCGGTCGCCGACAAATCCCGTAATCAGCGACCCCAGGGTCATGCCGACAAAGGTCAGCGAGATGAATTGCAGGTTCTGCGGCAGTGTCGAAAACTTGGTCTGGATGGCGGAGGCGAGCACGCCGCCGGCGACATAGAGATCATAGCCGTCGAAGAACATGCCGGCGCCGACCAGCCAGAAGATCCGGTAGTGAAAACCCGAGATCGGCAGCCGGTCGAGACGCGCGCCGGCGTTTACTGCGTGAGCCATGTGAAGTTTCCCCCTGTCTGTCTTTGACGCCAGCTTCGCTGGTCGTTTCTGTATTTCGGCTAATTCAATCGCC
>JAFAUV010000121.1 GCA_019243075.1 Bradyrhizobium sp. | reverse complement strand
TCGTGCCGCAGCGTCATGTTGCCGATATCGACCACAACGAAGCTGACTTCGTCGCGGTGGCCGAACGTTTCGTCGGCACGCCCTATCTCTGGGGCGGCAAGAGCAGTCTCGGCCTCGATTGCTCGGGCCTGGTCCAGCTCGCGCTGAATGCGGCCGGCATCGATTGCCTGCGCGACAGCGACATGCAGCAGGGCTCGCTCGGCCGCGCGATCGAGATTGCGGAAGCAACGAAGCTCAAGCGCGGCGATCTCCTGTTCTGGAACGGCCATGTCGCGATCGCGCGCGATGCGCGAACCATCGTGCATGCCAACGCGCATCACATGGCGACCGTGATCGAGGACACGGCCGCGGCGATCGCCCGCATCAAGGCAGCCGGCAGCGAGCTCCTCGCGATCAGGCGGCTTTAGCTCGCGACCGCATCGTCGCCGGTCGCTTCGTTGCGGAAGGCGGCGGCGAACAGCGCGCGGGTGTAGTCGGTCTTCGGCGCCTTGAACAATTGCGAAGCCGGCCCTTCCTCGACCACCTTGCCGTGCCGCATCACGATGAGATGGCTCGCCAGCGAAGCAACCACGCGCAGGTCGTGCGAGATGAACATGTAGGTGAGGTCGCGCTTGCGCTGCAGCTCGCGCAACAGCTCGACCATCTGGGCCTGGAACAGCATGTCGAGCGCGCTGGTCGGCTCGTCCAGCACCACGAAATCAGGCTCCAGCACCGCCGCGCGCGCGATCGAAATCCGCTGCCGCTGTCCGCCGGAAAATTCGTGCGGATAGCGGAAGCGCCATTCCGCCTTGAGCCCGACATCCTCCATCGCCTTGATCACCCGCGCCTCGCGCTCCCCGGCCGAGAGCTGCTTCTGGTGCACGGCGAGGCCTTCGGCGATGATGTCGCCGACCGACATGCGCGGGCTCAGGGAGCCGAACGGGTCCTGGAACACGATCTGCATGTCGCGGCGGAACGGCCGCATCTGCTTGAATTTCAGCCCCTGTATGGGCTTGCCGAGGAACACGATCGGCCCGTCGGAGGAGATCAGCCGCAGCAAGGCCAGACCCAGCGTCGTCTTGCCCGAGCCGGACTCGCCGACCACGCCCAGCGTCTCGCCCTTGCGCACGGCGAGGCTCACGCCATCGACCGCCTTGATGTGGCCGACCGTCTTGCGCAGCACGCCGCGCTTGATCGGAAACCAGACCTTGAGATCGTCGGCCGAAATCACTACCGGCTGCTCAGGCCGCGGCGGCGCCGGATCCGGCTTCGGCTCGGCCGCCAGCAGCGCGCGGGTATAGGCGTGCTTGGGCGCGTTGAAGACCTGCTCGACCGGCCCCTGCTCCACGATCTGGCTGCCATTCATGACACAGACGCGATCGGCGATGCGGCGAACGATGCCGAGATCATGGGTGATGAAGAGCAGGCTCATGCCGAGCCGCGAGCGGATTTCGGCGAGCAGCGCCAGGATCTGCGCCTGCACGGTGACGTCGAGCGCGGTGGTCGGCTCGTCGGCGATCAACAGGTCAGGCTCGTTGGCCAGCGCCATCGCGATCATCACGCGCTGGCGCTGGCCGCCCGACAATTGGTGCGGATAGCTCTTCAGCCGCGTCTCCGGCTCGGGAATGCCGACCTGACGCAACAGCTGCAGCGTCCGCGCCCGCGCCATCGAAGCGCTGACCGGGTTGTGAAGCTGGATGATCTCGGTGATCTGCGCCTCGATCGTATGCAGCGGATTGAGCGAGGTCATCGGCTCCTGGAAGATGATCGAGATGTCATTGCCGCGGATGCCGCGGATCCGGCTCTCCGGGAGCGACAGCAGATCCTGCCCCTTGAAGCGGATGCTGCCCGTGGGATGCGAGGCCGCCGGATAGGGCAAGAGCTTCAGCACCGACAACGCGCTGACCGACTTGCCGGAACCGGACTCGCCGACCAGCGCCACGCATTCGCCGCGCTTGATCTCGAACGAGATGCGATCCACCGCGACCGTGGTCCTGCCCTGCTGGCGGAAGGCAACCGAAAGGTCGCGAACGGCAAGGAGCGGCTGGTTGATGGCGTCCATCAAGAGAGCTCTTGTATCAAATTGGAAAGGTTATCACGATCGGGCGGAATCAGGACAAACCCCTCGGGCAGCTTGAGCCTCGAATCGGCGGAAAGAACCTTGCGACATTCCGCACGAATCGCCGTTACCATATGAACCGCATCAGGCAATTTCGGCATGCCGGCTACCCTTCGGTAATCCGACGTTTCGATGAGAATTTCCCGGCTCACGGGTTGCAGGTCGAAAATACGACTCCAAACGACCAGGTTGAGATAGTTCCGCCGATGCAAATCGGACGCACCCGCCAGCACCTCAGCGAGGGTCAGCTCACTCGTAACCCCGACCGCACGCCGGTCACGGAACAGTCCGAAAAGCTCGCGCAGCGGGTCTGCAAGAACCGGGCTGCCCTCAATCGCGTAGATGAAGATGTTGGCATCGAGATAGACGCGTGCTTCAGTCATCCCATTCGTCTCGCCGACGTCTGAGGTCGTCATCGATTTCCCGAGCGGTCCTGA
This sequence comes from Bradyrhizobium sp., assembly GCA_019243075.1. Lineage (GTDB taxonomy): Bacteria > Pseudomonadota > Alphaproteobacteria > Rhizobiales > Xanthobacteraceae > Bradyrhizobium. Next base: position 3,656 of record JAFAUV010000121.1, on the reverse strand, counting down.
ACGGAGGTGCCCGCAGTGCCCATATCTCTTCCAGGCTCATCACCTCCCTCGGCGCCGTCGCTTCCTCGACGATGGTAATCGTCACGGTGGACGCCGGGTCCACGCCGGCGCGCAAATCCTCCGGAAGCCGGGACGCGGGGTAATGCTCCTTGACAATCTTGTTCATGGATTCACCTCGAGTGGCGAGAATACCACGATCTCACCTGAAGGTCTTGCGCGGATCGAAGGCGTCGCGCACGGCCTCGCCGATGAAGATCAAGAGCGAGAGCATGATCGCGACCGAGAAGAAGCCGGCAAAGCCGAGCCACGGCGCCTGGATGTTGGCCTTGGCCTGCGACAGCAGTTCGCCGAGCGACGGCGAGCCCGGCGGCAGGCCGAAGCCCAGGAAATCCAGCGCGGTCAAGGTCATCACCGACGACGACACGATGAAAGGCAGAAACGTCATGGTCGCCACCATGGCGTTGGGCAGGAGATGGCGGAACATGATGACGGCGTTGGAGACGCCGAGCGCGCGCGCCGCCTGTATATATTCGAAATTGCGGCCGCGCAAAAATTCCGCGCGCACGAGCCCGACCAGCGTCACCCATGAGAACAGCGCCATGATGCCGAGCAGGACGAAGAAGCCCGGCGGCAGCACCGCGGAGATGATCAAGAGCAGATAGAGATAGGGGATCGAGTTCCAGATTTCGATGAACCGCTGGAAGCCGAGATCGGTCCAGCCGCCGAAATAGCCCTGCACGCCGCCGGCCGCGATGCCGATGATGGAGGAAATGATCGTGAGACTGAGGCCGAACAAAACCGAGATGCGGAAGCCGTAGATCAGCCGCGCCACGACGTCGCGGCCCTGATCGTCGGTGCCGAGCCAGTTATATTCGAGATCGCGGCAGCCGCTGAGGCCCTTCTTCTGCACCACCGCCTTGCATTGCTCCTCGGTCAGCATCCAGGTCGGCGGCGAGGGTGCCGGCGTCGGCAGATCGAGATTGTGCGTATCGTAGGAATAGCGGATCGGCGGCCAGATGATGCTGCCGCCCTTTTCCGCGATCTGCTTCTGGATATAGGGATCGCGGTAGTCCGCGGCAGTCTCGAAATCGCCGCCGAACGTCGTCTCGGAATAGCTGAACAGCACCGGCCAATAAAGCTGGCCGTCATATTTGACCAGCAGCGGGCGGTCGTTGGCGATCAGATTAGCAAACAGCGAGGCCACGAACAGCACCATGAAGATCCAGAACGACCAGTAGCCGCGCCGGTTCGCCTTGAAATTCTCCCAACGCCGGCGATTGAGCGGCGATGGTGCGAATGGATGGCGCGTGACCGGCACGGCTTCGCCAAGCGGCGCGGCCGTGGTGGTTTCGACCGGTTGCGGAGCGGTGATCGTCATCAGACCTCCCGCGCCTCGAAATCGATCCGCGGATCGATCCACATATAGGTGAGATCGGAGATCAGATTGACCACGAGTCCCAACAGCGAAAAGATGTAAAGCGTGCCGAACACGACCGGATAATCGCGGTTGAGCACGCTCTCGAAGGAGAGCAGGCCGAGCCCGTCGAGCGAGAAGATGGTCTCGATCAGCAGCGAGCCCGAGAAAAAGGCGTGGATGAACGCGCCGGGAAAGCCGGCGATCACGATCAGCATGGCGTTGCGGAAGATGTGATTATAGAGCACCTGCCGCTCGCTGCAGCCCTTGGCGCGCGCGGTCATGACATATTGCTTGCGGATCTCGTCCATGAACGAGTTCTTGGTCAGCAGCGTCATGGTCGCGAACGCCGAAATCCCCATCGCGATCAGAGGCAGCGTGAGATGCCAGAAATAGTCGATGATCTTCCAGTACCAGGGGAAGGATGACCAGCCGTCCGAGGTCAATCCGCGCAGCGGGAACCAGTTGAAAAACGAGCCGCCGGCGAACAGGATGATCAGGAGGATCGCGAACAGGAAGCCCGGGATCGCGAAGCCGATGATGATGACGCCGGAGGTCCAGGTGTCGAACGGGGTGCCGTCCTTGACCGCCTTGCGGATGCCGAGCGGGATCGAGATCAGGTAGCCCAATAGCGTCATCCAGATGCCGAGCGACATCGAGACCGGCAGCTTTTCCTTGATCAGTTCGATGACGGAAATATCGCGGAAATAACTCTTGCCGAAATCCAGGCGCGCGTAGTTCCACACCATCAGGGCAAAGCGTTCCGGCGCCGGCTTGTCGAAGCCGAACTGCTTTTCGAGGCTCTTGATGAAGGCGGGATCGAGCCCCTGCGCGCCGCGATATTTGGAATTGACGGCATCCGCTGCCGCGGCGTTGACCTGGCCGCGATTGCCGAAATCGCCACCACCACCGGATACACGCGAGAGCCCGCCGGTATCTGCACCGGAAAGCTGGGCGATCACGCGATCGACCGGCCCGCCCGGCGCGAACTGCACGACCACGAACGACACGAACAGGATGCCGAGCAGTGTCGGCAGCATCAACAGGAGACGTCGGACGATATAGGCGCCCATGGGCTATTTCGCCTGTTCGAGCTTGGCGGCCCTGTCGGCAACGTACCACCAATTTTCCGGAGCGCCGACGCCCTGCGTATATTTTGCGGGCTTCGGCGGATGGCCGAACTCGTCCCAATAGGCGATCGGATGCGTGGTGCGATACCACTGCGGTATCCAGTAGCGCCCGGCCCGGAACACCCGGTCCAGCGCCCGGCACGCCGTGTTCAGGTCCTGCCTGCTCTCGGCCGCGATCGCCCTTTCGACCAGCGCGTCGACCACCGGGCTTTCGACGCCGGCCAGATTGTTGGAGCCCTTGGTCGCGGCGGCCTGCGAGGTAAAGTACGGCCGCAGGCTGTCGCCCGGCGTCGGCGAGAAATTCATCCGATTGGTGGTGACGTCGAAATCGAAGGCTTCCACGCGCGCACGATATTGCACGGCATCGATCAGACGGATCTGGGCTTCGATCCCGAGCTGCGAGAGGTTCTTGATGAACGTTGCATGGTGCGGCTGGAACGTCGGCTCATCGAGCAGGAATTCGATTCTGAAAACCTCCCCACTCGGCAACAGCCGCCTGCCATCCTTGATGGAGAGGCCCGCCTCCTGCAGCAATTGCTGCGCCTTGCGCAGCAAGGCACGGTCCAGACCGGAGCCGTCCGACACCGGCGGCACATAGGGCTTGCCGAACACCTCGTCCGGCACCTGTCCGCGAAACGGCTCAAGCAGCTTCAATTCTTCCGGCGAGGGGTCGCCCTCCGCCACCATGTCCGAGTTCTGGAACGGCGAGACCGTGCGCGCATAGGCGCCGTACATCACGTTCTTGTTGGTCCACTCGAAATCGAACGCGTTGATCAAGGCCTCGCGCACACGCGGATCCTTGAACTGCTCACGGCGGGTATTGATGAACCAGCCCTGCCCGCCCGACGGCGTTTCGTCCGGCAGGGTTTCGAGCTTGACCCGTCCATCCTTCGCTGCCGGGAAGTCGTAGCGCGTCGCCCAGATGCGCGAGGTGAACTCCTCGCGAAACAGGTAGCTCTTCGCGGTGAAGCCTTCGAATGCCACGTCGCGATCGCGATAGAACTCGTAACGCACCGTGTCGAAATTGTAGCTGCCGCGGTTAACCGGCAGCTCGGCGCCCCACCAGTCCTTGACCCGATCGAATTCGATGAAGCGATTGACCTCATACCTGC
>JAFAUV010000118.1 GCA_019243075.1 Bradyrhizobium sp. | reverse complement strand
ACGCCGTTCCGACGATCTATCAATATCACGAATTCGCCGCAGCAGGCGGACTGATAGGTGACGGCGGCAGCATCATTTCTTCCTACCACACGGCCGGCGTCCTCACCGGTAGGATTCTGAAAGGCGAGAAGCCTGCCGACCTGCCAGTCGAGCAATCCACAAAGGTTGAACTCATCGTCAACCTTAAGACCGCCAAAGCACTTGGTGTCACCGTGCCGCTTTCATTGCTTGGGCGCGCCGACGAGGTGATCGAATAGGGCGACTGCCGACGAGTCCGTTTTTGGCCCGTAGCCGCCGAACCCACCGACTGTCGCGATGTCCGCTTGTCGGGGCAAACCGGCCTTCGGACACGGCCTAACCAAGGGCCGCATTTGACTCAATGCAGACCACATTACGGGCTGGCGGCCGCCCTGCTGCCACTACGGTGGCAGGAGCCTAGGAACAGGGTAGGTTGCAAACGTGGATGGCGACTATTTGCTATGGGCGAATGGCTTGGGGTTCTCATCGCAATCGCTTCGAGTGCCCTAGGCGGCACCGCTGCGGCAATCACACGCTATTTAGTTGGTAATGCTGATCCCATCACCCTAGCTATCTTGAGGTGGGGGATCGGCATTACGTGTGTATTGCCAACCGCGCTAATCCTTCGGGTGAAGATGCCGTCCCGTCGCGACTTCCTCCCGATTGCGGCCCTCGGGCTCTGCTTCTTCGGCGTCTATTTCGTCCTCTTCAACATCGCACTCAGCTATACCACGGCAGCGCGTGCAACCCTCGCGGTTTCGACGCTTCCCCTCCAAACGATGGTGGTTGGCGCGCTTCTTGGAATCGAGCCGTTGACCAGACGGAAGACGATCGGCGTGTGCGTTGCAGTATTAGGTGCTGTGGCCGCGCTCGGAACCGGACTTTCCACTGCGCCAAGCGGCGCTTGGCAAGGCGAGTTAATCATGGCGGGCGCGGGACTGTGCGTGGCGTTCTACAATGTTTGGTCCCGTCCATTTATTGAACGCTCCAGCGCTCTCGGATTCCTCGTGGTCGGTATGGGTACTGGAGCAATCGCGCTCGTGACCATTGGATTGTTGACAGGCCGGGTCGCGATCCTCCGCACGTTTGATCTCCCACAGTGGATTGCCGGCATCTACCTTGGGGTGGGCGGTGGTGCGCTCGCTTTCATCCTGTGGGTATTGGCGCTAGAAAGAACAACGCCAACTCGCGTAGCAACTACGATAACTGTCAATCCAGTTGCGGCAGCATTGCTCGGGACGCATCTGCTTGGTGAGCCAGTGACTCTCAATCTGATCGCCGGCTTGCTTGCAATATTTCTCGGCATTTGGATCGCGACGATCGACTCCAACAAATCATGACCGGTCGGCTCCTGGCCCGTAGCCGCCGAACCCGCCGACTGTCGCGATGTCCGCTGGCCGGGGCAAACCAGCCTTCGGACACGGCCTAACCAAGGGCCGCATTTGACCCATTGCAGAAGTTCCCGCACGCCAACTGACTAGAGTTGCCGACCGAGTTCGACTAGCGTGACTGAGTTTGAGCGCGGAGTGGTAGGGATGGAGAAATGTATGTCGCAGCAAAAGGAATTGTTGCGCGAGATTGCGCGGGCGATCAATGAGAACGAACCCTTTCGCGTAGAGGATTGGTTCACGGAGGATTTCAGACTCATTGAGCCGACAAAGCCGAACTGGCCTCTCGGACACGAGGGAGCCTGTAAGCTGCTCGCACTTTTCAGGACCCTCACCCCTCCTCTGAAATACGTTGCACTCGATATGGTCGAGGAGGCGGATCGGGTTGCTGTTCGCTGGCAGCTATTTGCGACCCATCAGGGCGAACCGCTTCGGCTCGCATCTATGGCTATCTATCGGTTCTACGACGGTAGGATTGCCGAGGACTGGGGCATTCCCATTCGAGGCGAGTGGGCTAGTTAGTCGAAGTTCGTGCGCGCTTTTCCGCTCATGGCCCATTTCAAACCTCGCGCCATCTACGGCGCACGCACGAGATACCCCGGTAAGCGGACATCACGGATGCGTCGACCGCCTCGGCCTCCGCGTGTCGGCTGTCGTTGCAATAACAACAGTCTGCCGCACGCTGATCGCGGCAGGATCTTTCCGCGACAAGTTGACCCGTCAGGCAAATCGCCTATTCTGATTTTCAAAAATCATGTCAAGCCCTGAAATCAGAAATATTTCGCTTTTACAGAAAGGAAAATCATGGACATATTGACGGCTATCCCGTTCCGCTCAGAGGGGCGTTGGCCATCGTCGCGAACGAGGGGCGGGTTGCGGTGGACGCGAAGGCGCCTTTGACGAACGGTGCTGTCGCGTACGACAAAGGCGTGTGGTCCTGACGCCTCGGTGCTGGCGTCAAGCTCTTGAGAAGCAAGCTTCTCAGGGACGATGGTGGCAAGAAGCCGATCACCAGGGAGAGCGCGCTATAAGTCGTAAAGCCATTGCGCAGGGAATGTCGGATGCTCTCCGCTGCCCTGTATGCTCGTGTGCGCACTTCTCGTGCACATTGCACACGAGACCGCGGGTGCAGCGCGCACCCGGCATTCCCTGCGCCCTCCGACTATCGAGGGTGAAGCGATCTTTAAAAGACCTCGCGCGTAAGGTGCGGCGAGAACGCCCAGGCGTGTCTGTGCGATCACATTTCCGGAACTGACACCCTTCCGCACCGTTGTCGATCGTCGCCTGCGGGCATCAATTTCTCCTATTTTTCGGAGCGAAGTGTTCACCCAAGTTCGGCACTTTCCGCTAGGATCAACCGGCCCCTTGCCGCCGATTCATGAGGAGCATCGCCATGAGCTTCCGCCGCGACTACATCACCAAGCCGATCTTTTCCTGGGCGCGCGGCGTGTTGCCGTCGATGTCGGACACCGAGCGCGAGGCGCTGGAAGCGGGCGACGTCTGGTGGGATGCCGATCTCTTCACCGGCGATCCCGATTGGTCGAAGCTCCTGGCGTTCCCGCAGGCCACGCTGACCGACGAGGAAACGGCGTTCCTCAACGGCCCGGTCGACGAGCTCTGCGCCATGCTCGACGACTGGAAGATCAATTGGGAATGGCGCGACCTGTCGAAGGAAGCCTGGGACTTCATCAAGGCCAAGAAATTCTTCGGCATGATCATTCCGAAAGAGCATGGCGGGCTCGGCTTCTCGCCCTATGCGCATTCCGAAGTCGTGCGCAAGATTTCCACGCGCTCGCTCGCCGCCGCCGTCACAGTGATGGTGCCGAATTCGCTTGGGCCGGGCGAGCTGTTGATGCGCTTCGGCACCAGGGAGCAGCAGGAGAAATGGCTGCCGCGCCTGGCGGACGGCCGCGACATTCCCTGCTTCGGCCTGACCAGCCCGGAGGCGGGCTCGGATGCGGCGTCGATGATCGACTCCGGCATCATCTGCAAGGGCAATTTCGAAGGCGAGGAGGTGCTCGGCCTGAAGCTGAACTGGCACAAGCGCTACATTACCCTGGGCCCGGTCGCGACGCTGCTCGGCCTCGCGTTCAAGGCCTATGATCCCGATCATCTCGTCGGACAACAGGACGATCTCGGCATCACCGTCGCGCTGATCCCGACGAACTTGCCCGGCGTCGAGATCGGCCATCGCCATCTGCCGTCGATGCAGGTGTTCCAGAACGGTCCGAACCGGGGCCGCGATGTCTTCATCCCGCTCGACTACATCATTGGTGGCGAGGGGCGCCTGGGGCAGGGCTGGAAGATGCTGATGACGGCGCTCGCCGCCGGCCGCGGCATTTCGCTGCCCTCGCTGTCGGCGGCCGGTGCGGCCTATGCGGCGCGCGTTACCGGCGCCTATGCCCGCATCCGCGAGCAGTTCGGCATTTCCATCGGTAAATTCGAAGGCATCGAGGAGCCGCTCGCGCGCATCGCAGGCACCGCCTACCTGCTCGACGCAGCGCGGCGGCTGACCTGCGCGGCGCTCAACGCCGGTCATCATCCCGCGGTCATATCGGGCATCATGAAGCTGCAGGCAACCGAACGCATGCGCGTTGCGATCGACGACGCCATGGACATCCATGGCGGCAAGGCCGTGATCGACGGTCCGCAGAACTACATGGGCAATCTCTACCGTGCCGTGCCGGTCGGCATCACGGTGGAAGGCGCCAACATCCTGACCCGCAATCTCATCGTGTTCGGGCAGGGCGCGATCCGCGCCCATCCTTATCTGCTCGATGAGATGAACGCGTTGCGCGAGAACGACCGCGACAAGGGCCTGGATGCCTTCGACAACACGTTCTGGAAGCATGTCGGCCACAGCGTTGCGACGCTGTTCCGCGCCTGGGGCCGGAGCTGGACGTTTGGCGCCTTCACCGCCGCACCCGAAGTCGGCGACGCCACGCCCTTCTATCGCCAGCTTGCACGCTATTCCACTGCGTTCGCGCTCTGTGCCGACATGGCGCTGCTGACGCTCGGCGGCGCGCTCAAGCGCAAGGAGTTGCTGTCGGCCCGTTTCGGCGACATTCTCTCCGAGCTTTATCTGCTCTCGGCCGCCGCAAAGCGCTGGCAGGACGAAGGCCGGCAGAAGGAAGATTTTGCCGCACTCGAATATTGCATGGCATCCGGCTTCAAGACCATCGAGAACCGCTTTGCGGAAATCCTCGCGAACCTGCCGAACCGGTTCGTCGCGATCATCCTCAAACTTGTGATCCAGCCGTTTGGCGCGCGCGTGCTGGGGCCAAGTGATCGTGTCGTGCATCAATGCGCTCAGCTCATCCTCGAGCCGTCGGCAGCGCGTGAGCGGCTGACGGCCGATCTGTCGCATGTCGACGATGATGGCGGCCGCGCGCGGCTGGAAAGGGCGTTCGCGCTGGTCACGGCTTGTGAGGACGCCGCCAGGAAGTTGCACACGGCGCATCTGCATGACCCAAAGGAAGCCGTGGCGAAGGGCGTCATTACGCAAGGAGAAGCCGATCGGCTGGCGGAGGCGAATGCGGCGGTCGCCCGCGTCATCGAGGTCGACGATTTCGCGCCCGAGGTGCTGTCCCCGATTTACAAGAAGTCCGCCGATGTGCATCAGTTCTTTCAGGAGCTGGGTGAACAGAGGGCCGCGGGCTGATGGCGCGACCAGTCTTCATCGTCGACGGCAGCCGGACGCCGTTTCTGAAGGCGCGCTCCGGGCCGGGGCCGTTCACGCCAGTCGATCTCGCCGTGCAGTGCGGCCGGCCGCTGCTGGCGCGGCAACCCTTTGCGCCAACGGCGTTCGACCAGGTCATCCTCGGCTGCGTCAACGTCATCGCCGACGAGATGAACCCGGCGCGGGTCGCCGCTCTTCGGCTCGGCATGGGCGAGGCCATGGTTGCCTTCACCGTGCAGATCAATTGCGGCTCCGGCATGCAGTCGCTCGACACCGGCTATCGCTACATCCGCGAAGGCCTCGCCGACCTGATCCTGGCCGGCGGCACCGAGGCTCTGAGCTATGCGCCGCTGGTCTGGCCGGCTCAGGGCGTGCGCTGGTTTGCCGGCCTCGCCGGCGCCAAGGGGGTCGGCGCCAGGATCATGGCGCTGCTGAAAGCGCGGCCGAAATATTTCAAGCCGATCATCGGACTTGAGCGCGGTCTGACCGACCCCATCACCGAATTGAACATGGGCCAGACAGCGGAGGTTGTCGGTCATCTCTTCGGCATCACCCGCGAGCAATCCGATGCGTACGCGGCCGAAAGCCATCGGCGCCTTGCGCACGCGCAGCAGGAAGGATTTCTGAAGGGCGAGGTCGAAACCGCCTTTGGCCGCGACGGCAAGTATTATGACCATGATGACGGCGTGCGTCCGGACTCCACGCCCGAGACGCTGGCGAAACTGCGGCCGGTGTTCGAGCGTCCCTGGGGTCAGGTCACTGCCGGCAACTCTTCGCAGATCACCGACGGCGCCTCCTGGGTGATCCTGGGCTCTGAAGAGGCCGTCGCCAAGCACGGCTTGCAGCCAAAGGCCGTCATCCTCGACAGCCATTGGGCCGCGCTCGATCCATCGATCATGGGCCTCGGCCCGGTGATGTCGGCGACCGCGCTGCTCAAACGCAACGAACTCGCCTTGCAGGACATCGAGACCTGGGAATTGAACGAGGCCTTTGCCACCCAGGTGCTCGGGTGTCTCGCCGCCTGGAACGACGAGAAATTCTGCAAGGAAGTGCTCGGCCTCGACGGTGCCGCGGGCGAGCTCGATCGAGCAAAACTGAACGTCGATGGTGGCGCGATCAGCCTCGGCCATCCCGTCGGCACCTCGGGCAATCGCATCGTGCTGCACCTGGTCAACGCGATGAAGCGGCTCGGCACGCGGCGCGGCATCGCCACCGAATGTATCGGCGGCGGGCAGGGTGGCGCGATGTTGATCGAGGCGGTGTGATCATGGAATCGAAGGTGCTGCACGTTCTCGAGGATCGCGTGCTCGCGCTGGGCCCGAAGCCGGACGCAGCGAGCCCCTATCGGAATTTCAAGCTGACCCGCGATGCTGACGGCATCGCCTGGCTCCTGTTCGACCGCGAGGGCAGCAGCGCCAACAGGCTCTCCGCCGAGGTGATGGAAGAGTTCGAAAAGATCCTGGGCGAGCTCGAGAGCCGGCGGCCCGCAGGGCTTGTCGTTCGCTCGGCGAAGAAATCCGGCTTCATCGCCGGCGCTGACGTCAACGAATTCCGCGGTGCGGCCGATCCGCGGGCGGTCGAGACCGCGATTTCGCGCGCACATGCGGTCATTGACCACTTGGAGGCCTTGCGCGTGCCGAGCGTTGCCGTGATCCACGGTTTCTGCCTGGGCGGCGGGCTCGAAGTGGCGCTGGCCTGCCAGTCGCGGATTGCGATCGAGGGCGCCCGCTTCGGTTTTCCGGAGGTGATGCTCGGTCTGCATCCGGGCCTCGGCGGCACCGCGCGGTTCACGCGCCTCATCAATCCCCTCCAGGCGATGACCCTGATGCTCACCGGCCGCACCATCGATGCGCGCCGCGCCAAGGCGCTCGGCCTCATCGATGCCATTGCGCAGGAGCGGCATGTGAAGAATGCCGTGAAGGACGCCGTGTTCGGCCGGCTGAAACGCGCGCGCCCGGGCCTGCTCAATACCATCCTCAATTCCGGCGCCGCGCGCGGCTTTCTCGCCTCGCGCATGCGTCGCGAAGCCGCCAAGACGGCGCCCGCGGAACATTATCCTGCGCCCTACGGCCTGATCGATCTCTGGGAAAAGCATGGCGGCGACAGGGCTGCGATGCTCGCGGCGGAGAAGAGCTCGTTCGCGCATTTGATGGTGACGCCGACGGCGCAAAACCTGATCCGGGTGTTCTTCCTGCGCGACGAGATGAAGAAGCTCGCTGGAAGCGGCGACAAGGTCGCGCATGTCCACGTCATCGGCGCCGGTGCCATGGGCGGCGATATCGCGGCCTGGTGCGCCAACCAAGGCATGCGCGTCACGCTCGCCGACATGAAGGCCGAGCCGATCGCGGGCGCAATCGGGCGCGCCGCCGAGCTGTTCCGCAAGATCATCCGCAAGCCCACGGCAGTGCGCGACGCGCTCGACCGGCTGGTGCCAGATCTGCCAGGCGAGGGCGTGCGCAACGCCGATCTCATCATCGAGGCGGTGCCGGAGAAGCTCGAGCTGAAGCAGAAGGTCTATGCCGGGCTGGAGCCCAGGATGAAGCCGGGCGCGATCCTCGCGACCAACACCTCCAGCATCCCGCTGCAGGATTTGCGCACGACATTGCAACGGCCGGAGCGACTGCTCGGTTTGCACTTTTTCAATCCGGTGTCGCGGTTGCAGCTTGTCGAAGTCGTCAGCCATGATGGCAACGACGAAGCGCTCTTGAAACGAGCGCACGCCTTTATCGGCGCCATCGACCGCCTGCCGCTGCCGGTGAAAAGCTCGCCTGGCTTTCTCGTCAACCGCGCGCTCACCCCCTACATGCTGGAAGCCATGGTGATGCTGGATGAGAAGATCGACCAGCGCCTGATCGACGCGGCAGCGGAGAAGTTCGGCATGCCGATGGGACCGATCGAGCTTGCCGACCAGGTCGGGCTCGATATCTGCCTCGATGTCGCCGACATGCTGCGCTCGAAATTCGGCGACGTGCTGCCGCCGGCGCCGGCCTGGCTGCGCGACAAGGTCACGAAAGGCGAGCTCGGCCGCAAGACCGGCAAGGGTTTTTACAGCTGGAAGGACGGCAAGGCCGACAAGCCGCCATTGTCCGAAACCGGTCCGCGCGTCACCGATGAGATGATCGACCGGCTGATCCTGCCAATGTCGAATGTCTGCGTGGCCTGCTTGCGCGAAGGCATCGTCGACAATGCCGATGTGGTCGACGGCGCCATGATCTTCGCTACCGGCTATGCACCGTTCCGCGGCGGTCCGCTCAACTATGCGCGCACGCGCGGCAGCGACAATGTCGTCTCCGCCCTGCGCACGCTTACGCAGAAATTCGGCGATCGCTTCACCCCCGACGCCGGCTGGGAGACTTTCAAAGTATGACCGATAGCCACGTTCACGCGCCGCCGAACGCCGAGACCTCGCCGCAGGGCGAGCTCTGTATCCGCACGCTGGCGATGCCGGCCGACACCAACGGCAACGGCGATATCTTTGGCGGCTGGCTGCTCAGCCAGATGGACATCGCCGGCGGTGTGTTCACCTCCAAGCTCACGAAATCGCGCAATGTCACGGTGGCGATCGAAGCGATGAATTTCAGGAAGCCGGTCAATGTCGGCGATCTCGTCTCGATCTACGGCCGGCTGGTACGCATCGGACGCACCTCCATCACCGTTCGCCTCGAAGCCTGGGTGACGCGCCGCAAGGAGACGCAACCGATCCTGGTGACCGACGGCAATTTCACTTATGTCTCGATCGACGAGGCGGGCAGGCCGCAGGAGATCAAGCAGGATGGTCTCGTGCTGACGAGGTGAGGCAGGCACGTCCGTAAGGTCGGGAAAGCGCTGGCGTACCCACCATCGCCAACAATTCGGGGTTACCCACCTACGGCATCCTTCGTAAGTCACCTTGCGGCATCCGGCCACGCGTGCGTGTGAGGAACGATTAGGCAGGCCTCCCGTTGTTTCCCGGGCTTTGGAATTGAGACCGGGTAAATGTCAGACTCCTACATCATCGAAGTATCGTCCCAGGCCGCCGGCATCGTCGTGCGCGACGCCAGCGGCTATCGCTTTTTCGCTGCGTCCCAACCGTTCTACCGCCTCGATGGCCGGCTGTTTCGTCGTGTCGTCGACGCCCAA
>JAFAUV010000205.1 GCA_019243075.1 Bradyrhizobium sp. | reverse complement strand
GAACGCCGGCAACCTGCAAGACGATAATCATTCACTCACCCCGTGCGCGACCAGCGCACCTCTGCCCGCCACGATACCGTCATATTGTGCACGCGGCTATCGGCCATTTGCTGCCCGGCTGCCGAAAGTAAATCAGCCCGCCACTTGCTTCGTTTACGGTTACCCGACACCGCTGCGTAGCGCGGGTCGATGCTGCATTGCAATTAAGGCAGCGGCGGCAAATTGCGCCACAATTGCCAATTACTTGAAACTCGAACTGCGCTATATGGATGCCGGGGAACGAGGCCCACAAGCGCCAGAGCTGGGCCACAGGGGACACCGGGTTACCAATAGCCATGTCATCCATCACGACTTCGGCCATCGAAACGCCAGCGCGGCGCTCGATGGAGCGGACCTGCGACGACTTCGCCTTCATGGTGCTGGCGGCCGTGTCGTTGATCGCCGGCCTCACCTTCCGCGACTACGGGCTCGGCTGGGACGACTACACCCACGCCGAATATGCCGATCTTCTCCTGCGCATGTACGGTTCCGGCTTCAAGGACACCGGCGCGCTCTCCTTTGCCAATCTCTACATGTATGGCGGCGGCTTCGACATGGCCGCAGCACTATTGCACAAGGTCATTCCGCTTGAACTGTTCGAGACCCGGCGCCTGGTCGGCGCCATCGTCGGCGTGATCGGGCTTGCGGTGACGTGGCGGCTCGGCCGCCGGGTCGGCGGTCCGCTCGCGGGGCTCGCAGCCCTTCTCCTGCTGGCGCTGTGCCCGATCTTCTATGGCCACATGTTCATGAACCCCAAGGATGCGCCGTTCGCGGTGGCGATGGTGATCCTGATGACGGGCCTGGTGCGCCTGGCGGAAGAATATCCGCAGCCTTCGCCGCGAACGATCTTGATCGTCGGCCTCGGCGCCGGGCTTTCGATCGGCTCGCGCATCCTGGGCGGACTGGCGCTGGTCTACGCGCTGTTCGGATTCCTGCCGCTGTTCATCGAAGAGTTTCGCAGGCAAGGCGCGCGCGAGGCGATCCATCGCTTCGTCCATGTCGTCTATGTGCTGATCCCCGGCCTCGTGCTCGGTTATCTCGTGATGGGGCTGATCTGGCCGTGGTCGATCATCCGTTTCGACAATCCCTTCCACGCGCTGACCTACTTCTCGCACTTCTTCGAGAAGCCGTGGAAGGAGATGTTCGACGGCGCGCTGGTGTCGGTGCCGGACATGCCGTGGTCCTACCTGCCGACGCTGTTCGCGCTGCAGCTTCCCGAGGTGCTGCTGACGCTCCTGGGCGCCGGCATCATCGGCACCTTCGTGGTGCTGCCGCGAAGCGACGTCGCCGCGCGGCGCAAGACCATCCTGCTGATGCTTGCCCTTGCCGCCACCCTGCCGATCGCGATCGCGATCCTGAAACGGCCGGCGCTCTATAACGGCATCCGCCATTTCGTCTTCGTGATTCCGCCGATGACGGTCCTGGGCGGCGTCGCCCTTGCCTGGATCGTCAACAAGCTCGGCCAAAATCGCCGCAGCTGGCAACCCGTGGCGCTCGCCGTCTTCATCTTCGGCCTGTTGCTGCCGCTCGGCGAGATGATCCGGCTGCATCCCTACCAATACACCCACTTCAACCATATCGCGGGCACCGTGCGCGGCGCCGACGACCGCTTCATGCTGGATTATTGGGGCCTTGCCTTCAAGCAGGCCTCCGACGGCCTGCGCGAGCAGCTCGAGGAGCACCACGAAGTGCCGCCGCCGGGGCGCAAATGGAAGGTCGCGGTCTGCGGTCCGCAGCGTCCGGCGCAGGTTGCCCTGGGACCCGACTTCACCATCGGCTGGGACAGCCATGCGGCCGACTTCGCCATGACCCTCGGCGAGTTCTACTGCAAGGGCCTGACCGCACCCGTGATGGTCGAGGTCAAGCGCGACGACGTGGTCTTCGCGCGCGTCTACGACATTCGCGGCCGCAGCATTTCGAGCCTGCTGTCGATTCCGGCGCCTTAGGGTTCGATCGCGATATCGGCCCTGCAGGAATCGCATCTTGCCGCGGGCAAGGCACCGGTCTAGCCTGCCAAATCCAGCAATCGGAAGATGAGCCATGTCGCCAGCGGAAGCGCGCCTGAAGGAAATGCCGTCGGGGATGACCGCGGCGGAATGGGAACAACGCATCAATTTGGCCGCCTGCTATCGGCTGGTCGCGCTCTACGGCTGGGACGATCTGGTCGACACCCACATTTCCGCACGCGTGCCGGGACCGGAGCATCACTTCCTGATCAATCCTTACGGGCTCTTGTTCGACGAGATTACGGCGTCCAGCCTGGTGAAGGTCGATCTCGACGGCAACCAGCTGTCGAAGAGCGACTACAGCATCAACCCGGCCGGCTTCACCATCCATTCGGCGATCCACGAGGTGCGCGAGGATGCGATCTGCGTGCTGCATCTGCATACGCTGGACGGCACGGCGGTGTCGAGCTCGGCCGAGGGCCTGTTGCCGCTGAACCAGACCGCGCAGCTCGTCACTTTCGATCTCGCCTATCACGACTATGAAGGCATCGCGCTCGACCACGACGAGCGCCCGCGCCTGCAACGCGACCTCGGCAGCAAGAACCACATGCTGCTGCGCAATCACGGCACGCTGACGGTCGGGCAGTCGGTCGCTTCCGCCTTCGAGCGCATGTATCACCTCGAGCGCGCCTGCTCGATGCAGGTACGCACGATGATCATGGGTCCGGCCTATCCGGTCGACCAGCACGCGATCGACAAGAACACCGAGCTGCTCTCCAACCCGGACCGCGCCGAGCTGCGCTCGACCCAGCTGGTCTGGCCGCCGCTGCTGCGCAAGCTCGACCGGGTCAATCA
>JAFAUV010000170.1 GCA_019243075.1 Bradyrhizobium sp. | reverse complement strand
ATCCGCGGTCCCGCCGGCCGCACCACCTGGGACAAGCTGGGCAACGTCAACGAAGAAGTGCTCGCCGCGTTCCTCAAGAACGAATATCCGCAGACCATCGCCCTGGTGCTCTCCAAGCTCAAGCCGGAGCACGCCGCGCGCGTGCTCTCCATCCTGCCCGAGGACATGGCGCTCGACGTGGTCGGCCGCATGCTGAAGATGGAAGCGGTCCAGAAAGAAGTGATCGAGAGCGTCGAGAAGACGCTGCGCGTCGAGTTCATGTCGAACCTGTCGCAGACCCGCCGTCGCGACGCCCACGAGGTGATGGCCGAAATCTTCAACAATTTCGACCGCCAGACCGAGACCCGCTTCATCACCTCGCTGGAAGAAGAGAACCGCGAATCCGCCGAGCGCATCAAGGCGCTGATGTTCACCTTCGACGACCTGATCAAGCTCGATTCCGCCTCCGCCCAGACGTTGATGCGCCATGTCGACAAGGACAAGCTCGGCGTCGCGCTCAAGAGCGCCAATGAAGAGGTCAAGGGCTTCTTCCTCGGCAACATGTCTTCGCGCGCCGGCAAGATGCTGCTCGACGACATGGCCGCGATGGGACCGGTGCGGCTGCGCGACGTCGACGAGGCGCAGGCGCTGCTGGTCAACCTCGCCAAGGATCTCGCCGCGAAGGGTGAGATCACGCTGACCAAGAACCGCGCCGACGACGAGCTGGTGTACTGATGGCCGCGCCCGCCAAATTCCTGTTCGATACCGACTTCGCCGCGCCGGACAAGTCCCGCGAGCGGGCCACCGCGGCGGAAGTGGCGCAGAAGGTCGCGGCCGCCGAGCAGCGCGCCTATCGCGACGGCTTTGAGGCCGGCCAGCGCGAGGCCAAGGCCGAGAGCGACCGCCGCGCGGCATTGGCGCTGGAAGAGATCAAGATCGGCGTGCAGGGCTTTGCCGGGCGCATCGGCGCCATCGAAGCCAAGATGGAGACCGAGGCGGTCGAGGTCGCGGTCGCTGTGGCGCGCAAGCTGTGCAGCGAGCTGATCGCCGCCGAACCGCTCGGGGAAATTGTCGGGCTCATCAAGGACTGCTTCTCGCATCTGGTCTCGACGCCGCACCTGGTCGTCCGCATCAACGCCTCGCTCTACGAGGTGGCGCGAGACGGGATCGAGCGGCTGGCCAAGCAGTCCGGCTTCGAAGGCCGACTGGTGATCCTGGCCGAGCCGGAAATCGCCAGCGGCGATTGCCGGATCGAGTGGGCCGATGGCGGCGTCGTGCTGGAGCGCGCGGCCATCGACGCCAAGATCAACGAGCTGGTCGGGCGCTACATCGCGTCCAGGAACGGGGGCTAAGAGATGAGCGACACCGACACCCAGGTCCCGCTTCCCGATCTCAACAATGCCGCGGAATCGTCCGCCGCCAACGACGTGGGCTACAACGAGGACGAACAGGCCGCGCGCATTGCCGCCGATCTCGAGGCCGTCTTCGACGTGCCGGTGCAGGTCTCGGCGGTGCTCGGCCGATCCAAGATGGACGTCGGGGAGCTGTTGAAGCTCGGGCCCGGCACCGTGCTCGAGCTTGACCGCCGCGTCGGCGAAGCCATCGACATCTACGTCAACAACCGCCTGGTCGCCCGCGGCGAAGTCGTGCTGGTCGAAGACAAGCTTGGCGTGACCATGACCGAAATCCTCAAGGCCGAACGGACCTAACAATGATTGGCGCGCAAGGCGCGCGCTCGAGATGACAGGAGATTGACATGCGGCTTCTCATCGTCGGCACCTTGAAGGGCCAACTCACCGCAGCGACCAAGATCGCGATGGACAATGGCGCCTCGGTGACGCACGCCGAGGGCGCCGAGCAGGCGATGGCGGTGCTGCGCGGCGGCAAGGGCGCCGATCTCCTCCTGGTCGATGTCGGGCTCGACATCCGCAACCTCGTGATGCGACTCGAGGCCGAGCACATCCATGTTCCGATCGTCGCCTGCGGCATCTCCTCCGACGCCCGCGCGGCCGTTGCCGCAATCCATGCCGGCGCCAAGGAATACATCCCGCTGCCGCCGGATCCGGAACTGATCGCGGCCGTGCTTGCCGCGGTCGCCAACGATTCCCGCGATCTCGTCTATCGCGACGAGGCCATGGGCAAGGTGATCAAGCTCGCGCAGCAGATCGCCGGCTCGGACGCCTCGGTGATGATCACCGGCGAATCCGGCACCGGCAAGGAGGTGCTGGCGCGCTATGTCCATTCCCGCTCGGCCCGTGCCAAGCGGCCGTTCATCTCGATCAATTGCGCCGCGATTCCCGAGCATCTCCTGGAATCCGAATTGTTCGGCCACGAGAAGGGCGCCTTCACCGGCGCGGTCGCCCGCCGCATCGGCAAGTTCGAGGAAGCGAGCGGCGGCACGCTCCTGCTCGACGAAATCTCGGAAATGGACGTGCGGCTGCAATCGAAACTGCTGCGCGCCATCCAGGAGCGCGTGATCGATCGCGTCGGCGGCACGCGGCCGGTGCCGGTCGACATCCGCATTATCGCGACCTCGAACCGCAACCTCGCCGATGCCGTCCGCAGTGGCACGTTCCGCGAGGACCTGCTGTTCCGCCTCAATGTCGTGAACCTGAAAATCCCGCCGTTGCGCGAGCGTCCGGCCGACATCATGGAGCTCGCCCAGCATTTTGCCAGGAAATATGCCGACGCCAATGGCGTGCCGCTGCGGCCGATCTCGGCGGAGGCGCGGCGCGTACTGACCGGCAATCGCTGGCAGGGCAACGTCCGCGAGCTCGAGAACACCCTGCATCGTGCCGTGCTGATGGCCCAAGGCGACGAGATCGGCCCCGAGGCCATCCTGACGCCCGACGGCGACCGGCTCGATATCGCCAAGACCCAGCCGGCGGTGGCGCATGCGACCTTCGCCGCCGAGCAAGTGACGCGCGCGCTCGTCGGCCGCACGGTGGCTGATGTCGAGCGCGATCTGATTCTGGAGACGCTGAAACACTGCCTCGGCAATCGCACCCACGCCGCCAACATTCTCGGCATTTCGATCCGGACGTTGCGCAACAAGCTCAACGAATATGCCGACGGCGGCGTGCCGATCCCGCCCCCCGGGGCGGGCGAATACGGGCAGCGGATGGCGACGGCGGGATGATCGTTCCAGGAGGCGAGCCCGCTATCCCTCCCGCCGCGTGAACCGCGACGCCGCGCCGGCATCGCGGATGTGGCCGGCCGGGAGGCTGACATCGGCCAGTCTCGCCATGTCCTCATCCCGATCGATCGCCACATAGTCCCCGTGCCAATAGGCCAGCGCAGCATGGTCCGGGGAGAGCTCCACATGCAGCACGCGCCCGATGATGATGGCGTGGGAGTGCCGTTCGATGATGTCCTCCGCCTCGCATTCGATCGCCGCCAGGGCGCCGACCAGAAGCCGCGCGCCCGACGCGCGCTCGATCCATTCGGCGCCGGCAAAGCGCTCTGCACCCTTGAGCCCGCCCTTGCCGGTAAAGCGTTCCGCGACGTCGACCTGGTCGGCGCCGAGGACGTTGACGCCGAAAGTTCGGTGCCGCCTGAGCAGCGGCCATGACGACGAGGCGCGGTTGACGCTGACGATCAGCGAGGGCGGATCGACCGACAGCGACGACACCGAGGTCACCGTCATGCCCGAGATGTCGTTGCCGGCCCCTGCCGTAATCACGCAGACGCCACCGGCAAGGCGCCGCATGGCGGCACGAAAATAGGCGGGCGAACTCTCGGTTCGAAACCCGGTCGGACGAACAATCGTATTCACGGCATCCTCACTGCGATCACACATCCTCGCCGCTGCGCAAGAGTTCGCGCAGGATCGTTCCCTCGAGCGCCGCCAGATCGCTCGAACCGCGTTCGCGCGGCCGACCGATATGAACGTCCAGGTCATGGGCGATGCGACCTTCCTCGATGATCAGCACGCGATCGGCCAGGGCGACGGCTTCAGCGACGTCATGCGTCACCAGGATCGCGGTAAAGCCCTGGTCATGCCACACCCGCTCCAGGAGCCGCTGCATTGAAATCCTTGTCAGCGCGTCGAGTGACCCGAGTGGCTCATCGAAGGCCAGCACGCGGGGATGGCTGACCAGGGCGCGGGCGAGCGCCACGCGCTGCTTCTGTCCCCCGGAGAGCGCGGCGGGCCATTGGTCGCGCTTGCTGTCGAGACCGACTTCGACCAGCGCCTGCGCGGCGCGCGCCTTCGCGTCAGGCGATCCGCGGCCGGCCCCGAGACCAACCTCGACATTGCCGAGCACCCGCGACCAGGGCAGCAGGCGCGGCTCCTGGAACATCACGCGGATGTCTTCGCGTCGCGTCCCCTCGCCGAAGGAGATCGTCCCCGCATCCGGCTTTTCGAGCCCGGCGATCAGCCGCAACAGCGTGCTCTTGCCGCAGCCGCTGCGCCCCACGATTGCGACGAACTGCCCGGCGGGGATGTGCAGGTCGATGGCGCGCAGCACGGCATTGTCGCCGAAGGATTTGCGCAAACCGCGGATAGTGAGGGGAAGGCCGCGCCGGGCGCCTTTCGGCTGATGCCTGGCGACGCGCGCCTGTTCGGGGAAATCCGCCCGCGTGACGGGCCCGGCGGCGCGGGGATCAAATCGCAATGCTTCCTGCATCATCAACTCTCAGCTTTGCGGAAGGCGGGATGCCAGGCGAGCGTCAAGCGCTCCAGCGCGCGCGAGGCGCTGTCGGCGAGCTTGCCCAGAAGGGCGTAGATCAGGATGGAAAGCACCACCACGTCCGTCTGCATGAACTCGCGCGCCTGCATCGCCATGTAGCCGAGGCCCGACGAGGCCGCGATGGTTTCGGCGACGATCAAGGTGAGCCACATGATGCCGAGCGCAAAACGAAGGCCGACGAAGATCGACGGCAGGGCGCCGGGAAAGATCACGCGGCGGAACAGCTCACGATCGCCCATGCCGTAGATGCGGCCCATCTCGATCAGCTGCGGATCGATGGTGCGGATGCCGTGCAGCGTGTTGAGGTAGATCGGGAAGAACACCCCTAACGCCACCAGAAACAGCTTTGCGGCCTCGTCGATTCCGAACCACAGGATCACGAGCGGAATCAGCGCCAGATGCGGCACGTTGCGCACCATCTGCAGCGTGGTGTCGGTGAGCTTGCCGGACAGCTCCGACAGGCCGTTGGCCAGGCCGAAGGCGAAGCCGATGCCGCCGCCGATGAGAAAGCCGACGCCGGCGCGCCAGAAGCTGACCCAGATGTTGCGCTCGAGCTCGCCGGAGACGGCGAGCTTCCAGCCCGCGCGTATCACCTCGCTCGGCGCCGGCAGCACCCGATCCGAGACAAAGCCGCTGGCGCAGGAAATCTGCCAGACCACGACAATGGCCAGCGGCACGATCCACGGAATCAGGCCGTCGGCGCGCGGCGAACGCAGCGCGCGTACGCGCGGGAGGTTCTCGATGACACTCATGATTGCGAAGCCGTCTGCAGCGGCCGGTGCTCATTGGCGATGCTCTCGCCGAACGGCCCGGTATTGACCCGAAGCGGCGTCACGTTCCCGGAGCGCTCCAGCTTGAGCAGCGGGAACACCAGCTCGGCGAAGCGATAGGCTTCCTCCAGATGCGGGTAGCCCGACATGATGAACGTATCGATGCCGATGTCCTGATACTCCCTGATCCGGGCCGCGACGGTCTGGGGATCGCCGACCAGTGCGGTTCCGGCGCCGCCACGCACGAGGCCGACGCCGGCCCAGAGGTTCGGGCTGATCTCGAGCTTGTCGCGACGTCCGCCATGGAGCTGGCCCATGCGCTGCTGGCCGACCGAGTCCATGCGGGAAAAGATCTTCTGCGCCGAGGCGATGGTTTCGTCCGTGACGTGCTTGATCAGATCATCGGCGGCGGCCCAGGCCTCCTCATTGGTCTCGCGCACGATCACATGCAGGCGAATGCCGAACGACAATTGCCGCCCGCGCTTGGCGGCCGCCGCCCTCACGCGCGCCACTTTCTCCGCGACCTGCGCCGGCGGCTCGCCCCAGGTCAGGTATTTCTCCACATGATCGACGGCGACATCGATACCGGCATCCGATGATCCGCCGAAATACAGCGGCGGCCGCGGCGACTGCACCGGGTGGAACAACAGGCGTCCATCCTCGATGCGGATGTGCTCGCCCCGGAAATCGACGGTCTTGCCGGCCAGGAGATCGCCATAGACGCCGAGAAATTCGCGCGTCACGGCGTAGCGCGCATCATGGTCGAGGAAGATGCCGTCACCCCTGTTCTCCACGGGATCGCCACCGGTGACGACATTGATGAGGAGACGGCCATTGCTGATCCGGTCGAGCGTCGCCGTCATGCGCGCGGCTACCGTGGGGGATTGCAGGCCGGGCCGGACGGCAACGAGATAGCGCAGCCGCTCGGTAAAAGGCGCAACGCCGGAAGCCACGACCCAGGAATCCTCGCAGCTACGCCCGGTCGGCAGCAGCACGCCGAAATAGCCGAGCTGATCGGCGGCCTGCGCCACCTGGCGCAGGTAATTGAAATTGACCTCGCGGCCGCCGATCGACGTGCCGAGATAGCGGCCCTCGCCATGGGTCGGCAGGAACCAGAGGATGTTGGCCTCCGAAGGCTTTTGCAGGGTCATGATCAGGATCCGGGTTTGCGCTGAAGATCCGACACGGTGACGGGCTTGGGCAGCAGGCCGAGCGCGAGGAAGGTGTCGGCAATGCGCTGCTGGCTTGCGATCACCTCGCTGCTGATCGGCAGAATGCCGTAGGATTCCCGCTTGAGCGACACGGCAAGCACCGTCGCCGGCAGACCGACCGACGGGCTCAACTGCGCGGCCACTGCCTCGATGTTGTTCTTGGTCCAGTCATCGGTCTCGTTGAGGGCTTCGAGGACGAGGTCCGTGGCCTTCGTATTCTCGGTCAGGAACTTCCGCGACGAAAAGTAGAACTGATAATTGGAGACGAGCCCGGTGCCGTCGGCGAGAATGCGCGCACCGGTAGAGGCTTCGGCCGCTGCCTCATAGGGGTCCCAGATCACCCAGGCATCGACCGAGCCGCGCGTGAACGCGGCGAGCGCGTCGGACGGCGCCAGGAACACGGGCTGGATGTCGGTATATTTCAGCCCCGCCTGCTCCAGCGCCCGCACCAGGAGATAGTGGACGTTCGAGCCCTTGTTCAGCGCCACCTTCTTGCCGCGCAGATCGGCCACGGATTTGAGCGCGCTGTCCCTGGGGACCAGGATCGCCTCTCCCCTCGGAGCGGGCGGATCGTAGGCAAGATAGACCAGCGGCGCGCCGGCGGCCTGCGCGAAGATCGGCGGCGTCTCGCCGGAAATGCCGAAATCGATCGAGCCGACGTTGAGCGCTTCGAGCAGCGGCGGACCGGACGGAAATTCGGTCCATGTGACCGTGTAGCCGAGCGGCCTCAGCTTCGCCTCGAGCGTGCCGCGGCCCTTGAGAAGCACC
>JAFAUV010000085.1 GCA_019243075.1 Bradyrhizobium sp. | reverse complement strand
CGATGGTGCACAGCGCGGTGCCCGGCATGAAGCAGATTCAGCCGACGATTTTCAGGGTGTAGGGAACGCATCATGGGGAGCCAACCAGTTCGTGTCCTGATCGTGGACGACTCGGCGTCCGTGCGCCAAATCCTCTCGACGATCCTGAGCGAGGATGCCGAGATCGAGGTGATGGCCACCGCCTCCGATCCGTTCGCAGCCGCACGGCGCCTGCAGAATGAGCTGCCCGACGTCATCATTCTCGACATCGAGATGCCGCGGATGGACGGCATGACCTTCCTGCGCAAGATCATGGCGCAGCGGCCGATCCCCGTGATCGTCTGCTCCTCGCTGACGGTCGAGGGCTCCAACCTGATGTTCGAGGCGTTCGAGGCGGGCGCTGTCGACATCGTGCCGAAACCCAGGATCGATACGCGGCAGGCCCTGATGGAATGTTCGATGCGGCTGCGCGAGGCGGTCAAATCCGCGGCGCGGGCCCGCGTGCGGGCGCGCGCTGCGCCGCGGCCGATCGAGAAGAAACTCACCGCGGACGCGATCATACCGCCGCCGGTTCAGGGCAAATCGCGTCCCACCACCGAGCGGATCGTCTGCATCGGCGCCTCTACCGGGGGGACGGAAGCGCTCGCCGACGTGCTTGAGATGCTGCCGGCGACCGCACCGGGCATCCTGATCGTGCAGCACATGCCGGCAGGCTTTACGGCGGCATTCGCCAAGCGCCTCGACGGCATCTGCCAGATCCGGGTCAAGGAGGCCGAGGACGGCGAGCAGGTCATGCCCGGCTCGGCCTATATCGCGCCCGGCGCCCGCCACATGCTGCTGCAGCGATCGGGTTTGCGCTATCACATCGCCATCAAGGACGGCCCGCCGGTATCGCGGCATCGTCCCTCCGTCGACGTGCTGTTCCGTTCCGCCGCGCAATATGCGGGGGCAAACGCGCTCGGCGTCATCATGACCGGCATGGGCGATGACGGCGCCCGCGGCATGCTCGAGATGCGCAAGCTGGGGGCGGCCACGCGCGCCCAGGATGAGGAAAGCTGCGTCGTGTTCGGCATGCCGAAGGAAGCGATCGCGCGCGGCGCAGCCGACAAGGTGGTCTCGCTGAACCAGATCCCGCGCGAGATCATGCTCTGGTATCAGGCCGGCGCGCCCATGGCGGCGGACTGAAGATGTCTGCAGGGCAACACGGTACCGGTTCGGCCATAGCCGCGATCGAGGACGTATCCTCTCGGATCGAAGATATTTTCGCCAAGGCCGGCCAACAGCTCGGGCGCGGGCACGCGATCTTCATGGAGCTGAACCAGGCGCTGACGGAATTGTCCGGCGAGCTGTCCGGCGCGCAGTTCGAGCATGCTTCGCAAGCGCTGCACGACATTGCCGATCGGCTGAATGGGCTCGCGGAAGCGCTCCCCGCCGAAAGCGTGTTGCTCGCCTGCCTCGGCAAGGCGGCGACCGGCGCATCCGAGCTCTTGAAGCCGCTGTTCAAGCACATCCAGATGATTTCGATCATCGCCCGCAGCGCCCGGATCGAGGCCGCCTCGCTGGCCGAGGATCGCGAAGGCTTTCTCGCCTTCACCGCCGAGGCCTTCGAGCTTGCCAAGGCGGTGCAGGCCTCGCTCGAAGGCTGCGCGCGCGACCAGGATCTGCTGGCGAAGGCGGTCGAGGTCGCGCTCGGCCGGCAGAAGGATTTCGACCTGCACTACCGCGACAGGCTGTCGTCGGCCGGCGGCGATCTCATCTCGGCCTATTCCGGCATCCAGGATCAGCGGAGCAAGAGCGCGCATCTTGCCAATCTTGCCGGCCTCAGCACCAGGAAGATCGCCGACACGGTCGGACAAGCGATCATCTCGCTGCAGGCCGGCGACAGCACGCGCCAGCGCCTGGAGCATGTCTGCCATGGGCTCAATCTGGCAGGCGATGCGGCAGCGAGCCTCATGCCGCGGGCGCAGGACGGTTCGGCTGACGTGATCTGCCGGCTGCAGGCAATGCAGCTCAAGGATGCGCAGCGCCAGCTTGATCTCGGCGTCGGCCAGATCACGCAGTCGCTGTCGGCGATCCTGAGCGACGCGACCGGGGTGGTCGAGCAGGGCCGCTCGCTCTATGGCGGTCGGCAAGGCGAGCTGGGAAGCGGTCAGCGATCGGACTCCTCGTCGTTCCTGGAGCGCATCAAGGACATGCTGGCGCAGGCCTCGGCCCTGATCGCGACCTGCGAGGCTTCAGGCAAGGCGGTCGACGGCGCGCTCACGCTGGTCGAGGACACGCTCGCTAGATTCCGCGGCGCGATTTCCGGCCTGTCGGAGGCCGTCATCGACATCACCCTGATCGGCATGAATGCGAGCCTGAAGGCCAGCCATCTTGGCGGCAAGGGCAACGCCTTTGTCGTGATCGCCAATGAGCTGAAGGCCGCCGCCGACCAGGTCTCCGCCGGGTCCGGCCGGCTGAAGCCGGTCCTCGATCAAATCGAGAAATCGGCCAACGACCTTCGCGCGCTCCGCGTCCACGGCGATCCCGCGCAATTGACCCGGCTGGAGCCCACGATCCTGGAGGCGCTGCATGAGATCGAGGAAGGCAACGACCACCTCGCCGGCCTGATCAGCCGCCTCGTCGCGGAAGGCGCCGAATTCGAAGGGCTGATGAACTCCTCCAGGAGCCTGATGTCCGGGCTTGGCAAGGATGCCGAGATTTTGCCCGATGTTGCGCGCCGGCTCGATCGCACCGGCACGGTAACACCGAACAGCCCGCTCGGTGCCGGCGACCAAACCATCCTCGACGGCCTGTTCGCCCGCTACACCATGGAGCGCGAGCGCGACGTGCACCGCGCTTTCCTCCGCGAGTTTGGACCGGCACCGAAGGAAAAGCTTATGGCCGCGGCACCAGCCGACGACGGCCTGGAGCTGTTTTAGGTTGAAGCAAGCGAACTCGGCTAGGCTCCGATCTCCGGGAACGACAATTCGCACGCCAACCCTTGCGGCTTCCAGTGCCGGGTGATTGTTCCGTGCAAGGTGCGGATCACGCCGTCGATGGCGCCGACGCCAAAGCCTTTCCGTGTCGGCTCCTTGATCTGCGGCCCGCCGCTCTCCGACCAGCGCAGCACGAGAGGGGCCGTGTCACCGGATTCCCAGCGGATATCGATCCGCCCGGAGGCCACCGAGAGCGAGCCGTATTTCGCGGCATTGGTCGCCAGCTCGTGCACGGCCACGGCGATGGCCTGGGCGAGAGCGGCCGGCAGGCGGACGTCCTCGCCGCGGATGCTGATGCGCTTGCCGTCGTCGCTGGCGTAGGGACGCAGCTCTTCCTCGATGATGGTCTTCAGGCTCGCGCCGGTCCACCGCGACGCCGAGAACAGCCGCTGCACGTTGGCGAGCGCCTTCAGGCGTCCCTGAAAGGCGGACTGGAATTCCTCCGCAGTCTCGGCCTTGGTCAGCCGCAGCATCGCCTGGATCACCGCGAGCAGATTGTTCGAGCGGTGATCGACCTCGGAGGTGAGCAGCCTCATGCGCTCCTCGGCCTGCTTTCGCGTCGTGATGTCGACCAGCATGTTGACGGCGCCGACCAGCCGGCCGTTGGCGTCGCGGAGGGGAGTAGGGTAGGGCATGAAGCAGATGCGGGAGCCGTCCGGCCGCTCGGCGACAGCTTCGACATCGCGCACCTCGCGGTTCTCCTTCAGCGCGACCGCCATCGGGCATTCGTCATGCGGCAGCGGCGTGCCGTCGGCCAGATAAAGCTTCCAGGTGACGCACCACATCTCGCCGATCTTCGGCGTACGTCCGGCAAAATCGATGCAGGCGCGATTGAAGAACGTGATGCGGCCGTGAGCGTCGGTGGTGTAGATCGCCGCAGGCAAGGCCTGGAGCAGGTCGCGAAACTGCCGCTCGCGCGAGACCGCATCGCTGCCGCTCTCGTCCCCGCCGATTTCGGCGGCAATCGCCGCATGCCGCGCAACGATCCGGCCGATCTCCGCCTCGTCGGAATACCCAAACAACTCCAGCATCCCTGTCCCCTGCCGGCCCCTTTTCGGCCCCACTCCCTAATTCACCACACGGGCCAATGTTCCATCGACAATCGCAGGTCCCGCCGCGGCCCGCAACCCGGCCGAGTTCCGCTCTGCTTTCGGGGAACCGGGCCGCCGGCTGGAACTCACGCCGCACACCACGGCAGTTTTGACGGGCGGTCGAAGCACCCTCAATCAAGCAGTCCACACTGCGCGTCGTAGTCGCCCACGAAGCCGTATCTGCTCTTGACGTTCCATCCAGGCGCAAGTGCTGGGGCCTGCCTTGCGGTGACCATGAAGCTGTCCAACACCTTCTTCGCAGCACCCGGTCTACCTTCCCTACGCGGCCCACCGCACCGCTTGAATCCTCGACCGCCGGGCGCATCAGCACCACCAGATCGGCTCGCTGCACGTTTCGGAGCGCCACCATGCGCTGTGACTTGACACGCAAGTGTAACACTGCGTCCCTATGGTTCTTAGCCGTGACAGCGGCGTGACAGATCGCAAGCCTATTGAATTGCGCGGCGACCAAGTGTTCTTGGCCGGCAAGACGTGGGACAGATCAGGCGGGGTGGATGAGGTCACCTTCGACCGCGAATGTGGCCGACGACTGGGGAAGACCTCCGGCCTGAGTTGTGGTGAAGCGTCAATCATGAAGAATATGAGTCATGTCGCATTCTTGCCGGCAGCGGGATCGATCCGTGAGCCATGGCCGCGGGCAAGGTCACGTTCCCTCCTGGCTCGACTGTCGTGTTCTGGCCGGGATGCGATTCGGCGTCAGCCAATCATGGCTACCGGCCGTGTTGCGCTCCTCCTCGTGATCTCCATTGGAGTGGCAGTTGCGTATGGCGAAGAGGCGACGCCAGCGGCAGGTGTGCGGACTTTTCACATTCCGAAGCAGCGGCTGATCGATGCGCTGCAGGCCTATAGCGAGCAAGCCGGCGTGCAGGTGATGTTCGAGACCGCATCCGCGGCCGGTCTCGATTCGACGCCGGTCGAGGGGAAATTCAACCCGGAGGCGGCGTTGCGGACACTTCTTGCGGAAACGGACCTGAGAATACGTTACAGCCGTTCCAGCGCCGTGACCCTTGCACCGGCATCGGCGCACGATCCCGACCTGCCGCCCGAACATCCGCTGGCTGCCACCGATCTCGCGCTGGGCACGCTGCGTGTTACCGCTGCCTCCGACTCCGTCGATCGCAATCGGCTCGGCGAATATGTCGGCGCGGTGCAGTCGGATATTCAAAAGGTGTTGAAGAAGAGGTTGAGCAGCCGGGCTGATTATCGGTTCGCGGTCAAGCTATGGGTGACGCCGTTGCGCACCATCGAGCGCGCGGAGCTTGACACGTCGACCGGCGATCATGACAGTGACAGCACTATCCTCGACACCTTGCGCGGCTTGACGCTGAGCCAGCAGGCGCCTCCGAACACCCCGCAGCCGATCCGCTTCATGATTTCGGTCCACGCCCTCTGAGAGCCGGTTGAATATCGATGTCGGAAGGCCTTGCCGCGAACCGCGCTGATGATCAGGAAATGCCGCAACCCGATTGGCATGCCGTCGCGCAGCCGCTGGTCAGTTTGCGGTCGCTCGCATTGGTCGGCCTCTTGGTGCCGCTGCTGCTCATGGCAGGGGTATTCTGGCTGCATCGCTTGCCGTCGGGTACTGCCCAGCGATTCAGTGACGACGTTGTCGACGTGCGTTTGATCGGTCAGCAAGAGACCAGCGTACCGCCCCAGGATATGCCTCAGCCGGTCCAGACATCGCTGAAGCAGGAGACAGATCCGCTTGTGAACGATCCTGACCACTCGATTCCGGAGAATGCCGTCGAGCCGTCGCCGCTTCCAGCGCAACCATTGCCGCAGCGACCGGCCGCCGCGCCGACGTCTTCTTCCGACATGCCGCGCCTGTCGATCGATCGTGAAGCAGCGACATTTCAGCAGGCGCTTTTATCACATATCGCACGTTATCGTCATTATCCCGAACGTGCGCGGCGCGATCGCGCGCGCGGTACGGTGCGCCTGGTGTTTTCCATGTTGCGCGACGGAACCGTTACCGATGTGCGGATCGCCTCGAGCTCTGGCTTTGATGTCCTCGATGCGGCCGCGGTCGAGACCATTCGCAACGCTGCCCCGATGCCTCGGATTCCGGCCGAGTTGCCCGAGCATCTCAATATACACGTGCCAGTTGCATTCGACCTGCCGTGAAGGATGTCCGCCATCGCTGCGCCGCCTCGTCACGCGGATGTCATCCCGCGTCGATACCTGTTTTGACGCGTTGCGGCGCAGTAAAAGCCGTGCCGCTGTGGTGGGGCGTAAGTGTCCGAACAAAATACGAAGTCGCTACGTCAGGCGCTATCGGCCGATTACGAGGGTCTGATCAAACGCCTGAGCCGTTGCCTAGGCTCGTCGGATCTGGCGCGTGAAGCGCTGCATGAGACGTTCCTGCGGGTCGATCGGGTGTCCGAGGCGGTAACGGTTCATAGTCCGGCGGATTATCTGTTTCGGATCGCCGTCAATCTCGCCAAGGACCGCCGCAAGAGCGATCGCCGGCTGCTGAACGCCGCCGAGATCGCGGCAATCATGGACATTCCCGATGACCGTCCCGATCCGTCCGCCGTCGTCGAAGCCCGTATCGAGGTCGACGCATTGGAAAAGGCGCTTGCCCAATTGCCGGCCCGTCAGCGCGAGGTGTTCGTTTCGGCGCACCTTGAACACTTACCGCATAGCGATATCGCGGCCCGTTTCGGGATCAATGTCCGCACCGTGGAGTTTGACCTGAGGCACGCCCTGGAGGATCTGAGCCGTCGCCTGGGGCGCAAGGTCATTCGCCGGTTCGGGCCCCGTCCGAAATCGACGCCGAAAGAATGAGAATCCAAGAATTGACTTGGAATTTGACCTGGGCCTGTTTAAGCCGATTTTTCAGTCATGCGATGGCCATCCAGCCCGCCGAAGCAAATTTCCGGGTAGGGCACTAGGAGTGATTTCGCGTCAGATACTGAAAAATTCCATAGCACGATTGATTTCGATTCAGTCGCGCGAGTGGTGAATCGTCTATTCTAAAGTAAGAATCGCGCTGCCGGTATCAGGGCCTACTTTCGCAGGCCTCGGGGCGGGAAACTAAGAGCAATCGGGTCTTGACCGCGGCTGACGATATTCCTTCCGAGTTCGACCCTTTGCTGCGGCAAGCGCTTGCATGGGTGGTCCGCCTCAATTCGGGGGAGGCCACTTCCGACGATGCGGCGGCACTTGAGCTGTGGCGGAGCCGGAGTCCGGAGCACGAGGCGGCCTTCCGCCACGCCGTGCGGTTGTGGCGTAGCCTCGGCGATGCAACGCGCAAGCTCGTCGCCGACCGAGAGCTGCCGCGCGATATCAGCGAGGCGCAGCGCCCGCGCCCACGGCTAAGCCGCCGCTCGCTGCTCGGTGCGGCGTTGGCGGCCTCGGTCGCCGGATATCTCGTGGTGCGTCCGCCCTTCGGCCTGTGGCCATCATTTGACGAGCTGTCCGCGGATTATCGCACCGCCAAGGGCGAGCAGCGCCATGTGACGTTGTCGGACGATATCGCGCTGACGCTCAACACGCAGACCAGCATCGCCGTGCGCTCCGCGTCGGGCGAGCCGCGCATCGAGCTGATTGCCGGCGAGGCCGCCGTAAGCGCGCAACGTCAGGCGCAGGCGCCGCTGATCGTCGATGCGGCTGGTGGGCGGATTTCGGCCTACCAGGCGAATTTCAATGTGAAATGCCTCGACCATGTCGTTTCAGTACTGTGTCTCGACGGAACCGTCGATGTCGCCTGGAAGGGGCATAGTCTGTCAATGCAGGGCGGACACCAGGTATCCTATTCGGCGGCCGGCCTTGGGACTGCTTCGGCCGTCGATCCGGAGCTGGGTCGGGCCTGGCAGCACGGATTGCTGATCGTGCGCGATTGGCCGGTCGGCCGCCTGGTCGAAGAAATCAACCGCTACCGGCCCGGCAAGATCGTGCTGATGAACACCGATCTCGGCCGCCGCATGATTTCCGGCACCTTTCACCTCGATCACCTCGACGATTTCATCGGCCAGGCGCATGGTCTGTTCGGCGCCACCGCGCGCGCCTTGCCTGGAGGGATCGTGCTGCTGAGCTAGCTGTACGAGTTGGACGGCGAAGCCGAAAGCGGGGCCAGTGACGAGGTTGATACGGTCTTGCGGTGCGAAGCACCAATTTCTTAATTTTTTGATTCAGTCTCGGCCTGGCTCGATCGTCTTCTGATCAAGGCACCATGATCGCGGCATTCCGCCGTGTCTTTCGCGTGCCAGAGGGTCAGGCGAGCGTTTCGTGCGATTTGGAATCGGCTATTGGGGCCGCGGGCTCGCGCCCGCGCGCGCGGTGTCATTTTGCCTGAGTGCAGCTCTGCTAGCGCTCGCCGGCGGCTTTCACGCCGTTGCGCCGGCTTGCGCTGCGCAGAGCGAGCAACAGCCGGCGTCCGCGCCCAGTGCTCCGGCGGCTGTCGCGGCGCAAAAGCCAGGCGCGTCCCCCGCACAGAAGCCCGGGGCGCCCGCGGCCCCCAAACCGGCCGCACTACAGCATTTCGATATCGACGATTTCGCAGTGCAGGGTGTCGAGACGCTGCCTGAGATCGATCTTGAGCGGGCCATCTATCCTTTCCTCGGTCCGAACAAGACTTCCGAGGATGTCGAGAAGGCCCGTGCGGCACTGGAGAAGGCCTACCACGACAAGGGCTATCAGACGGTCAGCGTCGCGGTGCCGCAGCAGAACGTCCAGGGCAAGGTGGTGGTTCTGAAGGTCACCGAGCTCAAGGTCGGCAAGCTGCGCGTGAAGAACTCGCGCTATTTCGATCTAGACAAGATCAAGGACAAGGCGCCTTCGCTGCAAGAGGGCACGGTTCCGAACTTCAACGATGTCAGCAAGGACATTGTCGCGCTCAACCAATGGCCGGATCGCCGCGTTACCCCGGCGCTTCGCGCCGGGGACGCTCCGGGCACCGTCGACATCGACCTCAATGTCGATGACAAGGCGCCGATTCACGGCAGCCTCGAGGTGAACAACCGGCAATCGCCCAACACGACGGCGGAGCGCATCGTCGGCACGGTGCACTACGACAATCTCTGGCAGAACGGCGACTCCGCAAGCTTCACCTATCAGGTGGCGCCGCAGCGTCCGGCGGATGCCGAGGTTTTCTCCGCGTCTTATCTCGCGCGCCATCCCGACATCAACTGGCTCAGCTTCCTGCTCTACGGCGTCAAATCGAGCAGCAATGTCGCAACCGTCGGCGGCACCAATATCGTGGGTCCCGGCGAGATCGTCGGCGGCCGCGCGGTGATCACGCTGCCGAGCCGCGATCAGTTCTTCCACACGCTTTCGATCGGCGTCGACTTCAAGCACTTCGACCAGACGGTGTCGCTGGCGGCCGATTCCTTCGGCTCGCCGGTCACCTATTATCCGATTGTCGCGACCTACACGGCGAACTTCCAGAACGAGAAGTTCACGACCCAGTTCGACGCGTCAATCACCACCAACATGCGTCCGTTCAGCAGCAGCACGGCCGAGTTCGACAACAAGCGGTTCGACGCATCGCCAAGCTTCACCCACATCAATCTCGACGTTTCGCATACCCAGGAATTGCCAGAAGGGTTCCAGGTCTACGGCAAGGTGCAAGGTCAGGTCGCCGACGGACCGCTGGTGTCGAGCGAGGAGATCAGCGCCGGCGGCCTCGATACCGTGCGTGGCTATCTGGAGTCGGAGACGCTCGGCGACGACGGCGTCATCGGCAATCTCGAGCTGCGCAGTCCCAATCTCGGCGACATGCTGCAGAAGCAGATGAAGGACGAGACGGGGCAGGGCGCCCCGCGCTTCACTACGTTCAACGAGTGGCGCTTCTTCACCTTCGCCGACGCGGGGCACGTGGAGATCCAGCACGCATTGCCGGAGCAGCAGGACAAGTTCGACCTGTGGAGCTACGGCGTCGGCACCCGCTTCAAGGTGTTCAACACCATCAACGGCGTCCTGGCGTTTTCGGTGCCGATGACCAACCAAGCTTTCACGCGTGCGGGCAACCCGCGCGTCAACGTCCGAGTCTGGGGTGAATTCTGATGAAACGGGGATGGGCCAGCATGGCGGGCGTACGACACGATCTGGCGCGAGGAACGGCGAAATCGATCGGGGTTTTGCTGCTCGCCCTGGTTACAATGCTTGCATTCGCTGCACCGGCGAAGGCCTGGTGGAACGACGACTGGCAGCTTCGCAAGAAGATCACGATCGACGCGAGTGCCACCGGCGCCAACATCACCGATCCGATCGGCACGACGCCCGTGCTGGTGCGGCTGCACTCCGGCAATTTCCGCTTCAGCGCCGCCAAGGACGACGGCGGCGACCTGCGCTTCGTAGCAGGCGACGATAAGACGCCGCTGAAGCACCACATCGAGAAATACGACGGGCTGCTGGGCGAGGCGCTGATTTGGGTCGCCGTGCCGAACCTGCAGGCGGGTGCCAAGACCGACCTCTGGCTCTACTACGGCAATAAGAAAGCGGCGGCGACCGCCGATGCCAAGGCCACCTACGATCCCGACACCCTTCTCGTCTATCATTTCAGCGAGCGCGGCACGCCCTCGCTGGACTCCTCGGTCTGGGCCAACAACGCGCAGAGCGTGGGGCAGCCTGCGGACGGCGCGCTGATCGGCACCGGCTTGCGGCTTGATGGCCGCAATCCGCTGACGCTGCCGGCCGCATCTTCGCTCGCCATCGCAAGCGACAGCGCCTGGACCTATTCGGTGTGGGTCAAGCCGGCCGGTCCGCAGCCCAGCGCCGCGCTCTACAGCCGCCGCGACGGCGCCAATGGCCTTGTGATCGGGCTCGACAATGGCGCGCCATTCGTCGAGGTCACGAATGCGGGGGCAACTCAGCGAAGCTCGGCTGCGGCTCCGATGCCGCTCGGCGGTTGGCATCAGATCGTGGTCGTCGCGGCTCCCGGCCAGGTCACGCTTTATCTCGATGGTGCTGTTTACGGCTCGCTCGCGATGGGCCTGCCTGCGCTCAACACCAGCGCGTTGATCGGAGGCGATTCCGCGGCCGCTAGCCCTGCTGCTGCTCCGGCGCCGTCCGCGAGCCCGCAGCCTGACGCCTCGACAACCGCGCCGGCTGCCGACGGTACGGCAGCGCCGACACCTGCGCCTTCGCCCGATGCCGCGCCGGCGCCGGTTGCGGCCATGATCGGCTTCATCGGCGATATCGACGAGTTGCAGATTTCCAAGGTCGCCCGACCGCCCGGCTTCATCAAGTTCGCCGCCCTCGACCAGGGTCCGGATCCGTCCAAGCTGGTGGCATTCAGCGTCGATGAAGAGACGGCGAGCTGGCTTTCGGGCTATTTCGCGGTGATCCTCAAATCGGTCACCATCGACGGCTGGGTCGTGATCGGCGTGCTTCTGATCATGGCCGCGCTGAGCTGGGTCGTGATGATGGACCGCGCGTCCTATCTCAGCAAGCAGGCGCGCGCCAATGCCCGTTTCATGCAGAGCTTCCGCGAGCTCGATCTCAGCTTCATCGACCGCTGCGAGGACGCAGACGTGGCGACGCTCGACGGACGGCTCGGCAACGGCGATGCGCAGGTGATGCGCTCGTCGTCGCTCTATCGCATCTATCACATCGGCGCCGGCGAGATCCGCCGCCGCCTCGCCCATCGTCGAGCGGGCGCTCCGGTCTTGTCGGCAGCCTCGATCGCGGCGATCCGGGCCTCGCTGGACAGCGGCGTCGTCAAGGAGATGCAGCGCCTCAACAGGCTGATGGTCGTTCTGACCATCGCGATCTCGGGCGGCCCGTTCCTTGGCCTGCTC
>JAFAUV010000213.1 GCA_019243075.1 Bradyrhizobium sp. | reverse complement strand
GCGCAGCCATCCCGGGGATCGCCAGCGCGCAGAGCCAGATGTTGCTCTTGACGTTCGAGCCCATGATCTTGTCGAAGGCCTCGTCCTTGATGTCGAGCAGCGGACCGTAATACGGATTGACCGCGGCGTTGCAGACGAGGATGTCGACCTTGCCGTAGTGCCTGGTGGTGCCGTCGATCAGCGCCTTGACCTCGTCATGGCGCGAGATGTTGCAGGGAATGACATGCGCATCGCCGCCCGCCTTGTTGATGCCGTCGGCCACATCCTTGCAGGCTTCCGCCTTGCGCGAGGAGATCACCACCTTGGCGCCGAGCTTTGCCAGCAGCTCGGCGGAAGAGCGGCCGATGCCGCGGCTGGAGCCGGTGATGATGGCGACCTGGCCTGAGAGATCGAACGGGGTGTTCTTCAATTGTTTGCTCCCTGCTTCAACACAAACACTTGCGATGCGCGGGCTTGACCCACGCATCCATCCTCCCAGAGGGATGGATGGCCGGGTCAAGCCCGGCAATGACGACTGAGAGAATCACAACAATCCGCCCGCCTCGCTGACGCGGCGCATGTGATAGTCCGTGTCACCGAACGTGTTCTCGATCATGGTCAGCCGCTTGAAATAGTGACCGATCTTCGCCTCCTGCGTCATGCCGATGCCGCCATGGAGCTGGATCGATTGCTGACCGACGAACTTGCCCGACTTGCCGATCTGCACTTTCGCAGCCGCAACCGCTTTCGCGCGCTCCTTCGGATCGTCGAAATCGGATGCCATGGTCGCGAGCATCGACATCGAGCGGGCCTGCTCGACGGCGACGAACATGTCGGCCGCGCGGTGCTGCAGCGACTGGAAGCTGCCGATCGCGACGCCGAATTGCTTTCGGGTCTTGATGTATTCGACCGTGGTCCTGAGCGACTCGTCCATCAGGCCGACGGCTTCGGCGCAGAGCGCCGCGCGGGCCTCATCGACCACGCACTCGATCAGCGGCAGCGCATTTTCGGGATTCCCGACCGCGGCATCCGCTCCGACTTCCACCGCGGTGAAGCTGACGTCGGCGGCATGCAGGCCGTCCTGGGTCGGATAGCTTTTCTTCACTACGCCCTTGGCATTGGCCGGCACCAGGAACACTCCGATCCCGCTCTTGTCATGCCGCGTGCCCTTGGTGCGCGCGGTCACGACCAGCGTATCGGCATTCTCGCCATTGATGACGACGAATTTCTCGCCGTCGATCACCCAGCCGTCGCCTTTCTTCTTCGCCGTGGTCGAGACATCGGCGGGATCGTAGCGCGAGTTCTTCTCGAGCTGCGCAAACGCAAAGGTCCTGCTGCCGTCGATGATGGAGGGGATATGGGCGGCCTTCTGCTCGGCCGAGCCGCCATGGCGCAGGAAGCCGCCAGCGATCACCACGGTCGCGAGATAAGGCTCCAGCACCAGCGCCTTGCCGAGCGCCTCCATGACGATCATGGTCTCCACCGCGCCGGCGCCGAAGCCGCCGTCTTCCTCGGCGAAGGGAAGCCCAAGCAGGCCCTGCTCGGCGAGCTTGCCCCAGATGGCTTTGCTCCAGCCGCCCTTCTCCTTCATGTATTTCTTGCGCTGCTCGAACTCATAGGCATCGGTGAGCAGGCCGTCGACGCTATCTTTGAGAAGCCGCTGCTCCTCGGACAAATCGAAATCCATTTTCCCGGTTTCCTCGTACCCGATCTAATTAGAACCCGTAGGATGGGTAGAGCGAAGCGAAACCCATCGCACGGCTTCGATCCTGACTTGACGGGTATCGCTTCGCTCCACCCATCCTACGAACTCAATGCGTGACGGCGTTGGGGCATTACAGCCCCAGCACTGCCTTGCTGATGATGTTGCGCTGGATCTCGTTGGAGCCGCCATAGATCGAGACCTTGCGATTGTTGAAGTAGCTCGGCGCGATCTGCGCGGTCCAGTCCATCGCTTCGTTGGAGCCGTCGTCGCCGTGCTCGTCGTAAGGCGCGGCGAACGGGCCGATCACTTCCATCAGCAATTCGGTGGTGGTCTGCTGGATCTCCGAGCCCTTGATCTTGAGCACGGAAGACGCCGGGTTCGGCTTGCCCTTGCCGTGCTTGCCTTCGTCGGCGACGACGCGCAGCTGGGTCAATTCCAGCGCCTTGAGCTCGATCTCGCAGGCCGCGAGCTTCTCGCGGAAGGCGGGATCCTCGATGACGGGCCTGCCGTTGGACTCGATCTTGGCGGCAAGGTCCTTGATCCGGCGCAGCCGCTCCTTGGAGACTCCGACCCGGGCAATTCCGGTGCGCTCATTGCCGAGCAGGAATTTGGCGTAGTCCCAGCCCTTGTTCTCCTCGCCGATGAGGTTCTCAATGGGCACCTCGACATCGTCGAAGAAGACCTCGTTCACCTCATGGCCGCCGTCGATGGTCTCGATCGGGCGTACGGTGACGCCCTTCGATTTCATCGAGAACACGATGAAGGAGATGCCCATCTGCTTCTTGGCGGCTGCGTCGGTGCGGCAGAGGCAGAAGATCATGTCGGCGTGCTGGGCAAGCGTAGTCCAGGTCTTCTGGCCGTTGATGATCCACCTGTCGCCCCTGCGCTCGGCCTTGGTCTTCAGCGAGGCAAGGTCGGAGCCCGAGCCCGGCTCCGAAAAGCCCTGGCACCACCAGTCGTCGACATTGGCGATGCGCGGCAGATAGTGCTTCTTCTGCTGCTCATTGCCGAAGGTGTAGATCACCGGGCCGACCATGCTGACGCCGAAGGCCAGCGGGGCCGGTGCCGGGTAGGACTGCAGCTCCTCGTTGAAGATGTAGTGCTGCACCGAGCTCCAGCCGGTGCCACCATATTCCTTCGGCCAGTGCGAGACGCCCCAGCCCTTCTTGTTGAGAATGCGCCACCAGGTGATCATCTCGTCCTTTGAGAGATGACGGCCCTCCTGCAGCTTGCGGCGGGTATCGGGCGGCACGTTGTCGCGGAAAAACGCGCGCACTTCCTCGCGGAACGCGATCTCTTCCCTGGTGAAAGCGAGATCCATGGGATCCTCCTGTGAGCGGGTAAAACGATTTACGCGATCTTCTTCTTGACCGACGGCTGCTGCTGCCGGCGCAATTCGTGGCGCGACAATTTGCCGACCGGCGTGCGCGGCAGGTCGGCAACGAACTCGACCGCGGCCGGCAGCTCATGCTTGCCGAGCTTGCCGGCAAGGAAGGCGCGCAGCTCCTCGATGCTGAACGGCTTTTCGCCATCGCGCAGCCGGATGAAAGCCTTCGCCGCCTCGCCGCGATAATCGTCGGCTATGCCGATCACCAGCACCTCCTGCACGGCAGGATGGGTGTAGATCGCCTGTTCGATCATCTGCGGATAGACGTTGAAGCCGCCGGAGATGATCATGTCCTTCTTGCGGTCGACCAGGAAGAAGTAACCGTCCTCGTCGACATAGCCGATGTCGCCGGTGAGAAAGCGGTCGCCAACGAAGCTTGCCGCAGTCTCCTGCGTCCTGTTCCAATAGCCCTTGGTGACGTTGGGTCCCTTGATGCGGATTTCGCCAACCTCGCCGGTCGGCATCACCTTCGTCGGATCCTCCAGCGAAACCACATCCATTTCGATGCCGGGCAGCATGGTCCCGATCGAGCCGGGCTTGTCGGGTCCTTCCGGGGAATGCGCCGTGCCGGGCGAGCAGGTTTCGGTCATGCCCCAGCCGCTCTTGAGCTTCATGCCGACCTTGCGGTCGAGAATCTTGGCGACTTCCACCGGCAGCGGCGCGCCGCCGGAGGCCGCGCCGAACAGCGAGGAGAAATCGCGCTTGTCGAGATCGGGCAGCGCCGCGATCGCGATCCACATGGTCGGCACGCCCGGAAAATAGGTCGCGCGCTTGACCTCGATGTCGCGCATCACGGCTTCGACGTCGAAACGCTGGTGCAGCGAGATCAGATTGCCGCGCCGCATCGAGCCGAGCAGGACCACGGTCAGCGCAAAGATATGGAACAGCGGCAGCACGCAGATGACGCGCTCGACGGCGTTGCGCTTCTCGCGCGTCGGCTTGCTCCAGACATCGTAGATCGACACTGCGGCGCTGAGATTGCCATGGGTCAGCATGGCGCCCTTGGGTAGGCCCGTGGTACCGCCGGTATATTGCAACAGCGCCACGTCCTCGACGTCGATCGCGGGCCATTGCGCCGGCTTGGCCGCGCCCTCGATGAATTTCCCGTAGGTGACGATCGCGGGGTGGTCGGGCAGGGCGGTCTGCGGCGTGCCGAGCTTGCCCCAATGGGCGTCCGCGCAGACGATCAGGCGGTCGAGCAGGCCCTTGTCCAGAAATTTCAGCGCGGTCGGCAGCAGCGCCGAAAGGTCCGAGGTGACGAGCACCCGGGCGCCCGAGTCACTGAGCTTGTGCGACAGCGCGATCTCGCCGTCGAGCGGCGACAGATCCACGATCCGCGCGCCCGCCTTCAGCGCCCCGAAGAAATTGATCGGATGGTCCGGCGTGTTGCCGAGGAACAGCGCGACGGAGGTATTCTTGCCATGGCCCGCGCGCAGGAAGGCGGCGGCAGCTAGCTCA
>JAFAUV010000084.1 GCA_019243075.1 Bradyrhizobium sp. | reverse complement strand
TATTCGGCGAGTTCCTTCCTGTACTCGCCCTTGCGGCCGCGCACGACCGGCGCCAGCAGATAGAGCCGCGTGCCTTCCGGCAGATCAAGCACGCGATCGACCATCTGCGACACGGTCTGGCTCTCGATCGGAAGGCCCGTGGCGGGCGAGTAGGGCACGCCGACGCGCGCCCACAAAAGGCGCATATAATCGTAGATCTCGGTCACCGTACCCACCGTGGAGCGCGGGTTCTTCGAGGTGGTCTTCTGCTCAATCGAGATCGCCGGCGACAATCCGTCGATCTGGTCGACGTCCGGCTTCTGCATCATCTCCAGGAATTGGCGCGCATAGGCCGAGAGCGACTCGACATAGCGGCGCTGGCCTTCGGCATAGATGGTGTCGAAGGCGAGCGAGGATTTGCCGGAGCCGGACAGGCCCGTGAACACCACAAGCTTGTCGCGGGGAATCTCGACATCGATGTTTTTCAGATTGTGCTCGCGCGCGCCGCGAATGGCGATTGCACGCAGGCTGGAAGCGGATTGTTGGCGTCGCGCTTTCAGAATCTCATCCATCAGGCTTCTCTGGCAGGCTTCTCTGGGGACAATTCCCGAACGCGCATGAGATGCGCATATTCGCGTCCGCCTCGCCGGATGACCGGGACCGGATGCCGCTGCAGTCGAGTTCAGAACGTAGGAAGAACGGGCGGCGAATTCCAGTGCCGAGTCGCACCCATCAACGGTTTTGCGGCTCGCTGGCAGCAGCGGGCAGCAGGATCGGAACTGGCGCGAATGACGGCGAACAGAATGACGGCCCACGAAAAAGCCGGCGCGAGGCCGGCCTTCGCAATTCGCAAGTGGCGAAAATCAGTATTTTTCGATCACCGGGCCGCCCCAGCGATAGTTCACGCGGACGCTTCCGATATCCACGTCCTGCTTGATGCTGTCGGTGCGGGTGAAGCCGCCCCCGGGCGCGGTGAAGTTGACGCTGTTGCTGCCCAGGAAGAGGTGATCGTATTCGAACGCGACCGACCAGTTCGGCGCGAAGCTGACTTCGAGACCGGTGCCGACCGTGCCGCCCCAACGGGTGTCGTTCTCCTGATCGATCACCACGCCAGCGGTCAGTCCGGTAAACTTGTTGTCGGTCACCGCCGCGCCGCCCTTGACGTACCAGAGGACGTTGTTCCAGGCGTAGCCGACCTGGCCGGTGAACAGCCCGAACGCGTCCAGCTTGGTCTGGTTGGTCACAGCGCCGGCAAACGCTGGCAACTGGCTGACATTCGATCCCTTGAAATCAGCCCAATCGCCCTGAACTTCGACACCGAAGACCCAGGCGCCGGACTGCCAGCGATAGCCGAGCTGGCCGCCGACCAAGCCGCCGGTCGCATTATGCGAACCTTCGCCAGCGGCGGGGGCTACGGGGACGCCGGCAAGATTGGTAAGGTTCCAGGATTCGCGGCTCGAGCCGCCGCCACCGTTGATACCGATGTAGAAGCCGCTCCAGTCGTAGATCGCAGCCACCATCGCCGGCGCCTTGGTGTAAGTGCGCGCGGGGAGATCGGCGGCGTCTGCGGGCGCAACGACGCCCAGCGCCGCAACCAGACCGGCGGCTCCCAGCAAGATCTTCTTCATCCCATCCGCTCCGGCTTTTCCGCTCCCGTCCGTCCCCGGAAGCGACTCAAACTCAGCAGTGACCGCCCCCCAGCGATCGAAATCCGGCCCGAATATATCCGATTCAAACGTCAATGCCGTCTCCGAAAGGCAACACTTGTCGGCGAAGTGCCGGCGCTCGAAACGCGATGATTTCTCGGGTTTTTCCGCAGGGCGGCCCCATCTGCGGCTTGCGAGGCTCGGCCATCACACTCCCAATTCAGGCGGCCATCAAGGACGTGCTACGCAAGTCGCGAGCCATAGCGATTTTGCGCGGAACAAAGCTGGAACATCGGGAATTTTGTTGCTATATGTGGATAACGGCCGCCTTCGCACCGCGCGCCCGCTGGCGAGCGTATAGGGTCGCGGCCGGACCCTATACCCGATTTGAAAGCGGGACGCGTTGGGCCGAAGGGCATTGAGCCGAAGGTGGACGTCGACGATTTCAGGCGTGGAGAGTGACGATGGCGGGAAGCATCAACAAAGTAATTCTGGTTGGAAATCTCGGCAAGGATCCGGAAATCCGCCGAACCCAGGACGGCCGCGCGATCGCCAATCTCAGTGTCGCGACTTCGGAAAGCTGGCGCGACAAGGCCACCGGCGAGCGCAAGGAGAAGACCGAGTGGCATCGCGTGGTGATCTTCAACGAAGGCCTCGCCAAGGTCGCCGAGCAATATCTGAAGAAGGGTGCCAAGGTTTATGTCGAGGGCCAATTGCAGACGCGCAAATGGACCGACCAGAGTGGCGCCGAAAAATACACCACCGAGGTGGTGCTGCAGGGCTTCAACTCGAACCTCACCATGCTCGACGGCCGTGGCGGCGGAGCGGGGGGCTTTGCCGATGACGCGGGCGGCGATTTTGGCGTCGCCGGTCCCTCGAGCGCGCCGCCGCGTCGTGCGGTCGCTGCGGGCGGAGGCGGCCGCGGCAACGACATGGACGACGATATTCCATTCTGATTCGAGGGGCCGAAATGCAGGCTTTTCCGGCCTCGTTTTGAAGCTGCCGGCGAGGCTTCGCTAGATGCCGTAAGTCTCTGGAAAAACGAAAGGAAAAAGCGCGGCTTTTGACCGCCGAAGGGTGGTTTTAGGGCCCTCGATGGGCTATATGATTCCAGAGCAAAACCACCCGGATTTCCCACTTGGCCGACAACGACGACGAGATCCCCGGCGAGCCGCCGGAGCGCTCAGACATTCGCCCCGTTTCCATCCTCGACGAGATGAAACAGAGCTACCTCAATTACGCGATGAGCGTGATTGTGGCGCGAGCGCTGCCTGACGCGCGCGACGGCCTGAAACCGGTGCACCGGCGCATCCTCTATTCGATGCATGAGCAGGGCTACACCCCCGACAAGAAGCACAAGAAGTCCGCCGGCATCGTCGGCGACGTCATGGGCCAGTATCACCCCCATGGCGACCAGGCGATCTACGACGCGCTGGTGCGCATGGCGCAGGATTTCTCCATGCGTGCGCCGCTGGTGGACGGGCAGGGCAATTTCGGTTCGGTCGACGGCGATCCGCCCGCGGCGATGCGCTACACCGAATCCCGCCTGACCAAAATCGCGCTGCATCTGCTCGACGATATCGACCAGGACACGGTCGATTTCGAGCCGAACTATGACGGCTCGGCCAACGAACCGACGGTCCTGCCGGCGAAATTCCCGAACCTGCTCGTCAACGGCGCCGGCGGTATCGCGGTCGGCATGGCGACCAACATCCCGCCGCATAATCTCGGCGAGGTCATCGATGCCTGCGTGGCGCTGATCGACAACCCCTCGCTGTCGATCGACGAATTGATCAACATCATCCCGGGTCCGGATTTCCCGACCGGCGGGATCATCCTCGGAAAGCAGGGCATACGCTCGGCCTATCATCTCGGCCGCGGCTCGATCGTGATGCGGGGCAAGGTCGAGTTCGAGACCATCCGCAAGGAACGCGAGGCGATCGTTATCAGCGAGATCCCCTATCAGGTGAACAAGGCCACCATGGTCGAGCGCATCGCCGACCTCTACAAGGAGAAGAAGATCGAGGGCATCGCCGACCTGCGCGACGAGTCCGATCGCGACGGCTACCGCGTCGTGGTCGAGCTCAAGCGCGACGCCATGCCTGACGTCGTCTTGAACCAGCTCTACAAGTTCACGCCGCTGCAGACGAGCTTTGGCGCCAACATGGTGGCGCTCGACAACCGTCGCCCGCAGACCATGAACCTGAAGGACATGCTCACCATCTTCGTCGCGTTCCGCGAACAGGTGGTGACGCGGCGCACGAAATTCCTGCTCAACAAGGCGCGCGACCGCGCCCATATCCTGGTCGGTCTGGCGATCGCGGTCGCCAACATCGACGAGATGATCCGCGTCATCCGCAGCTCGCCCGACGCGAACACGGCGCGCGACACCCTGATGTCGCGCGACTGGCCGGCGCAGGACGTTGCCGCCATGATCACGCTGATCGACGATGCCCGTCACAGGCTGGCGCCCGACGGCACCGCGCGGCTGTCGATGGAGCAGGCCAAAGCCATCCTCGATCTTCGCCTGCAGCGTCTGACCGCGCTGGGACGCGAGGAAATCTCCCAGGAGCTCGACAAGCTCGCGGTCGAGATCGGCGACTATCTCGACATCCTGCGATCGCGCGCCCGCATCCAGTCGATCGTCAAGACCGAGCTCGCCGAGGTGAAGAAAGAATTCGGCACGCCGCGCAGGACGGTAATCATCGAGCAGGAAGGCGAGGTCGAGGACGAGGACCTGATCCAGCGCGAAGACATGGTGGTGACGGTGTCGCACGCCGGTTACGCCAAGCGCGTGCCGCTGTCGGCCTACCGCGCGCAACGCCGCGGCGGCAAGGGCCGCGCCGGCATGCAGACCCGCGAGGAGGATTTCGTCAGCCGCCTGTTCGTGGCGTCGACGCATACGCCCGTCTTGTTCTTCTCCTCGCGCGGCCAGGTCTACAAGGAGAAGGTCTGGCGACTGCCGGTCGCCGCTCCCAATGCGCGCGGCAAGGCGCTGATCAACATCCTGCCGCTGGAGCAGGGCGAGCGCATCACCACCATCATGCCGCTGCCGGAGGATGAAGCCTCCTGGGGCGGGCTCGACGTGATGTTCGCCACCACCGGCGGCAATGTCCGCCGCAACAAGCTCTCCGACTTCGTCGATGTGCGCCGCTCCGGCATCATCGCCATGAAACTCGAGGAGAGCGAGGCGATCGTCGACGTCCAGATCTGCACCGAGCGCGACGACGT
Organism: Bradyrhizobium sp.; assembly: GCA_019243075.1. GTDB lineage: Bacteria > Pseudomonadota > Alphaproteobacteria > Rhizobiales > Xanthobacteraceae > Bradyrhizobium. The sequence goes on along the minus strand of JAFAUV010000084.1, from coordinate 22,664 downwards.
CTTGCTGACCGCCGCCGGCGGCCAGTGCATCCGCTTCCCCGTCACCGATGTGCGCGTCTTCACCGGGCGCACCTCGATGGGCGTGCGCGGCATTGCGCTCGCAAAGGACGACAAGGTGATCTCGCTGGCGATTCTTCGCCACTTGGAGGTCGACGCGGAGGAGCGGGCCGCCTACCTGCGCCGTGCCAACGCCGTGCGCCGCGGCGGCGCCGAGGAGGAGGCCGGCACCGACACCGAGGAGGCGTCGGGATCCATGGAGCTCGGCGAGCAGCGCTATGTCGAAATGTCGGCGTCCGAGCAGTTCGTGCTGACCATCAGCGAGAACGGCTATGGCAAACGGACCTCGTCGTTCGAATACCGCACCACCGGCCGTGGCGGCAAAGGCATCGTCGCGATGAGCGTGAACGAGCGCAACGGCAAGCTCGTCGCCTCGTTCCCGGTGGAGGATTCTGACCAGATCATGCTGGTCACCGATAACGGCCAGCTGATCCGCTGCCCGGTCGAGGACATCCGCATCGCCGGCCGCTCGACGCAGGGCGTGATCGTGTTCGACACGGCCGAAGACGAGCACGTGGTCTCGGTCGAGCATATCGGCGAGGAGGCGGAAAACGGCGAGAACGGCAACGGCAATGGGGCGTGAGGCGACGTCTGTTGGCTCGAGCCGATGGAAGAGCTGGAAACCCGGTCCCTACGGGGTGCGGTCGGCTGAGACCAGGCGAGCCTCGCGGATGGTGATGTTGGCGCCGGCGGCGCGCAGGCAGGAGGCCTCGAAATTCGGCCAAGCGCGTTCGGAGCAGTTGCGGCCGACCGGGTGAACGTCGAGGCGGTCGCTCTTGACGAGCGGTAGCGGGGTGGACGCTTCTACCTGCGGGGCAAAGCCGGGCAGAGCGGTGAGCGCGGCGGCGACAAAAGCGGCAATGGCCACGGCGGCAAGAGCTTTGATCATGACGGTCCCTGTCAAACGGCCATTTGGCCTGTCGTTCGGTCGGGCCTTGGTTAACCAGGGGCGGTTTCGTCCTGCCTTCGCCACAAGGAGAAAATGGTTTCATTCGGCTCGCGATTTGTTTCATGGCGGCCTCCTGGACGAAACAAACTGGCCGTGCCGCCTTGAACGACGCGAAATTCCGCCAAGCGGTTCAAAGAAGGAAAAACCAGATCGGTATGGACGGTAACCGGTAGCGCTTGCGGGGGCCGGGCTGGCAGGCTAGAGCTTGACCCGGAAAAAATGGAAACCGGTTTTCCGAAAAGATCACGCTCCAATCAAAGAGCTGAGGTCATGGTGCGATTGCCGTGGTCGCAGCATGGTCTTTGGACAATCCCATGCCCCGCATCGCCCTTTATCCCGGCTCGTTCGATCCCGTCACCAACGGCCATTTGGACGTGGTCCGGCACGCCGTCCAGCTCTGCGATGAACTGGTCGTGGCGATCGGTGTTCATTCCAGCAAGACGCCGCTGTTTTCGGTTCAGGAACGCCTCGACATGGTCCGAGACGTGTTCGGTCCGGTGGCAGCGCAAGCGGGATGCGTTTTTGACGCGACGACTTATGACAATCTCACCGTCGCCGCCGCGCAGAAGGTCGGCGCTACGCTGATGATCCGGGGCTTACGCGATGGCAGCGATCTCGACTACGAGATGCAGCTCGCCGGCATGAACGAAACCATGGCGCCGGAGGTGCACACGGTGTTCGTGCCGGCTTCGGTGCCGGTCCGCCCGATCACCGCCACACTGGTGCGGCAAATCGCCGGCATGGGCGGCGACTTCGCCCCCTTCGTGCCGGCCTCGGTCGCGGCCAGCCTGAAGGCCAAGTTCAAAAGGTAGGATCGGCGGCTGGTTTGCAAGAAAATGTCACGGGCATCGTGATCAGCACGCCTGGCCCGAAGTTCATCCCTCCACCCCTCCCGGAGTTTCCATGATCCGTCTTGGTTTTCTAGCCTTGCTCGCCACGCTCGCCTTTGCCGTCCCCGCGTTGGCACAATCGCTGCCGGCCAATCTCGACAAGAAGAATGCGATCGTGATCGATACCACCAAGGGTCGGATCGTGATCCAGCTGCGCACGGATCTGGCGCCAAGGCACGCCGAGCGCATCGAGCAGCTCGCGCGTGAGGGCTTCTACAACAACGTGCCGTTCCACCGCGTCATGGATGGCTTCATGGCGCAGACCGGCGACGGCCAGAATTTCAACGGCACCGGCGGCTCGAAATATCCGAACCTGAAGCAGGAATTCTCATCGACACCGTTCAAGCGCGGCACCGTCGGCATGGCGCGGCGCGGCGACAGCGTCGATTCCGCCAATTCGCAGTTCTTCATCTGCTTCGGCGATGCTTCCTTCCTGAACAACCAATACACCGTGGTCGGCGAGGTCGTGCAGGGCATGGACGTGGTCGACAAGCTGAAGAAAGCGCCGCCCGGATCGTCCGGCGGCACCGTCACCGATCCGGACAAGATGATCAAGGTGCAGGTCGCTTCCGACATGAAATAGCGAGGGAGAATGCGATGGCGGGCAGAAGCTGGAGATCGCCTCCACTGGCCGCCGTGCCCCTCCTCGCGGTTCTGGCTGCGGTTGCGCCGGCGGCCGGCCAGGGGCAGCTTCAGAGCCCCGCTGACCGGCAGGTCAATACCATCAAACAAGTGTTCGAAAAGCTGTCCGGTTGCTGGAAACCGCCGCCGCCCTGGAAGGCGACGCCGATGGACATCACCGTCATCGTCAGCTTTAACCGTTCCGGCGCGATCATGGGCCGTCCCCGGATTACCTATGAATCGCCCAAGGCCACCGACGACGACCGGCTGGCCTACCGCGTGGCGGTCATGGAGGCATTGCAACGCTGCTCGCCGATGCCATTTACAGAGACCATGGCAGGCGCGATCGCCGGCCATCCATTCGCGGTCCAGTTCCGCAACCACCTTCAATCCCAAGAGAAGAGAGCATGACTGTCACCGAAAATACCTTGATCCTCGAAACCACCCAGGGGCCCGTCACCATCGAGATGCGGCCGGACCTGGCACCCAATCATGTGGCGCGGCTCAAGGAAATGGTGCGGGAGGGATTTTACGACGGCATCGTATTCCATCGGGTGATCGACGGCTTCATGGCCCAGACCGGCTGCCCGCAGGGCACCGGCACCGGCGGCTCCGGCAAGAAGCTCAAGGCCGAGTTCAACGCCGAGCCGCATGTGCGCGGCACGGCGTCGATGGCGCGCGCCGCGAGCCCCGATTCCGCCGACAGCCAGTTCTTCATCTGCTTCGACGATGCGCCGTTCCTCAACCGCCAATACACGGTCTGGGGCAAAGTCACCGAGGGCATGGAGAACGTCGACAGGATCAAGCGTGGCGAGCCGGTGAAGGATCCCGACAAGATCGTGAAGGCGCGCATGGCCGCCGACGCGGAGTAGGCGCGCGCGGCCTGCCGCGCCTCACTTCGGAGTTTGCAGTCCCGGCGAGGACAGCCAGCGATCGATTTTGGCAGCGGCCTCGCCGTCGCGGGCCTTCTGCAGCAGCTCACTGCGCTCGGCGCTCGGCGGCAACCTCCTGGCGGCTGCGCGGGCCTCTTCCGCAAAATTGTTCAACCGCTGCTGGAACGACAGCAGCGGTCGCGTCCGGTTGCGTCTCTTGCTCATGCGATTGGCCCTCATCTGCCGGCCAGCCAACCATCCAGGCGGTCCGCTGTCCTTAACCTTTGTTGGAACCGCGTTTCGACTTGTCGGGTTTCCTCGCTGGGCGGATGATCCACGCCATCGGTCCCACTGGATGGGAGTCTCAATTGTCCGGCGACGAGATACCGGCTGCGCTCGTCAAACGCCTGCGCGCCGCTTCGGGCCTTTCGGAGCAGGAGATCATGGCGATCCATGCGCTCCCGATCCTGGTGCGGGAGTATGGGGCCGAGCGCGCCGTTGTGAGCGAGGGCCAGCGGGCGGTGGAATGTTGCCTGATCGTCAGGGGCTTCTGCGCGAGGTCCAAAACCACCTCCGAGGGGCGGCGGCAAATCCTCTCGATCCATATCCCCGGCGAAATCCCGGACCTGATGAGCCTGCATCTGCATGTCATGGACCATGACCTGCGCACCCTGACGCCCTGCACCCTCGGCTTCGTCCATCACGAGGCGTTGCGGCTGTTGTATCGCCGCCAGCCGAACCTCGCTGACCTGTTCTGGCGCGACACGCTGATCGACGCCGCCATGTTCCGCGAATGGATCGTCAATGTCGGCCAACGGCCGGCGCCGGCGCGGCTGGCGCATGTGATGGTCGAGCTTCGCGAGCGGCTGAAGCTGATTGGCCGCGTCGAAGGCTCGAGCTTCGAGATGCCGCTGACCCAGGAACAGGTCGGCGAGGCGCTGGGCATTACCGCCGTTCACGCCAATCGCGTGATCAAGCAATTGCGGCAGGACGGGATCGTGGATCTTCATCGCGGCCGTGTCGATGTGCTCGACGAAACCAGGCTATTGGAACTGGCCGGTTTCGATGGCCGTTACCTCCACCAATCACCGGCGCTCTGAACAGGCCATGCCGCGATTTCATTTCGACATCCAGGAAAACGGACGGCTGATTGCCGATGACGAAGGACGAGAATTTGCCGGGGGTGAAGAAGTCCGCAAGGAAGCCGTGGCCACCGGCGCTTCGATCGCCCGCGATGCCTTCATGGCCGGCAGCGCCTGCCGCATCGTCGTCGATGTGCGCGAAGAGAACGCACCGTTCCTGAAAGTGTCGATCACCCTCGACGTCGAGGAGCCGGCGAAGGCTTAGGCCGAAGTTTACGGCCTGGGTGGTCAAGGGCGCCGCCTTCCCGGGCCCGTCCGGCGAGCTTGAACTTAAGATCATTTGCGGGATAGAAGCGCGCGTGATGCGCACCGATCTGTTCGATTTCGAGCTGCCTGCTGAAAGCATCGCGCTGCGTCCGGCAAGCCCGCGCGATTCCGCCCGGCTCTTGGTGGTGCGGGACGAAGGCCGGCTCCGCGATGCCATTGTCTCCGATCTGCCGAAATGCCTCGAGCCGGGTGATGCGCTGGTCGTCAACGACACCAAGGTCATCTCGGCGCAACTCCGCGGCCGCCGCATCGGCCGCGCCGCCGAGCCGAAGATCGAGGTGACCCTGATCAAGCGGCTCGACGGATCGCGCTGGCAGGCGCTGGTGAAGCCGGCAAAGAAGCTCGCCAGCGGCGATCGCATCCGCTTCGGTAATGAAGGCAAGGTCTGCCTGCTCGGCCATCTCGATGCCGAGGTCGAGCACAAGGGCGCGGAGGGCGAGGTGACGCTGGCCTTCACCTATCACGGGCCGGCACTGGATCAAGCCATTGCCGATCTCGGTAGTCCGCCGCTGCCGCCCTACATCGCCGGCAAACGGGCGCCTGACGAGCGCGATCTCGACGACTACCAGACCATGTTCGCCAGCCAGGAAGGTGCAGTCGCAGCCCCCACCGCAGGCCTGCATTTCACGCCGGCGCTGGAAGCGGCGCTGCGCGAGCGGGGCATCGCCTTGCAGCGGCTGACGCTCCATGTTGGCGCCGGGACGTTCCTGCCGGTGAAAGCCAAGGACACCGCCGGCCACAGGATGCATTCCGAATGGGGCAGCCTCTCCGCGTCGACCGCGGCCGCGCTGAACCAGGTGCGCGCGAGCGGCGGCCGCGTCGTCGCGGTCGGCACCACGTCGCTGCGGCTATTGGAAAGCGCTGCGCGCGAGGACGGCACGATTGCACCGTTCGAAGGCGAGACCGCGATCTTCATCACGCCAGGCTACCGTTTTCGCGCCGTCGATGTTCTGCTCACCAACTTCCATCTGCCCCGCTCGACGCTGTTCATGCTGGTCGCGGCCTTTTCCGGCCTCGACATCATGAAGCAGGCTTACGCGCATGCGATCGCTGCCGGCTATCGGTTCTATTCCTATGGCGATGCGTGTCTGCTGTTCCGCGCGGGAGGGGGGGCCGCGTAGAGGCGGTCCGTGGCCGTCGATCGAGCTAACGGAAGAACCCCGGCGTCCCTGAGGAGCGCGTCTTCCGGACTTGATTGGCGGAAAGAGCCCTTAAGCCGGCGTCCTCGCCCGTTGGCCCAGCTTCTGACCTGCCTCGTGGATTAGGCGCTCGGCGTCGCCGATGGCCTGACGCACTTCATCCTCGAGAGAGGAGTTTTCCTGGTCCTGCTCTGCCCGGCGCCGCGCCGCTTCTGCCTGCATCCGGAGCGGCCGAAGAACGAACCAGGCCGTGGCACCGCATGCGGCGACGGTGAACGCTGGGAAAAGGACTGCGGCGATTTGATGGATCGTCATTCGAGACCTCCCAAGACCATATGCCCCATCAAATGTAGGAGTGTACCACATCCAACGCAAATCAGGCCGGACCCGTAAACCAGGAGCAAATCGACATTCGCCGGCAGGATTCCGTAGACGAACTGGGCAAGCGGCACGAAGCTTCCCACGGTCATGATTGCCGTGGCCACGGTATTGAACCAGTTCGCAACCAGCTTTCGGCGCTCGTTGCGGCGCTCACCCTCGGTCATCGTCTATCCCTTCGCTGGCGACGTGCGACCTGCGTGTAGTCTCGGCGCGTCTCGCCCGCCGCAGCTGCCGGCTGCGCAGGATGCAGCATAGACCGAGACCCTCATGGTGAGATAGCCTGCGCGATCACGCCATCGCGCGCTGCGGCAATAGCTCTGCGATCTGGACGGCGTTCAGCGCGGCGCCCTTGAGGAGCTGATCTGCGGCGACGAACATCGAGACCGAATGGCCGCTGGGATCGGAGAGATCCTGCCGGATGCGGCCGACCAGGACGTCGTCATTGCCGGTGGCATCGATCGGCATCGGGAAATAATTTGCGGTCCGGTCGTCGACCAGCCGCACGCCCGGGGCGCCCGTGAGGAAATCGCGGACCTGCGTTGGCGAGATCGGCCTTTCGCATTCGAAGGTGATGGCCTCGCAATGGGCGCGCAGCACCGGCACCCGCACGCAGGTGACGCCGACGGCGATCTTCTCGTCCTCGAAGATTTTCCGGGCCTCATGGATGACCTTGGTCTCCTCGCCATTGTAGCCGGTCTCGGGATCGATCGCGCTGTCGTGGCTGAACAGGTTGAAGGCGTAGGGGTGCCGCATCACCTTGGGCGGATAGACCTGCCCGTTGAGCTGCGCCCGGGTCGATTCCACCAATTCCTCCATCGCCGCCGTGCCCGCGCCGCTGGCGGCCTGGTAGGTCGAGACGATGACCCGCTTGATGCGGTTCACCTTGTGGATCGGCCACAGCGGCACCAGCGCGGTGATGGCCGCGCAGTTCGGAACGGCGATGATGCCCCTGTGGTCGCGGATGCGGTTGGCGTTGATCTCGGGGATCACCAGCGGCACGTTGCCGTCCATCCGGAAGGCGGACGAATTGTCGATCACGACGGCGCCGGCGCGCACCGCGTGTGGCGAAAACTTCCTGGAAATGCCGCTGCCGGCCGAAAACAGCGCGATATCGACGTCGGCAAACGAGTCAGCCGTCAGCTCCTCGACGACGATCTCCTGGCCGCGGAAGGTGAGCCGCTTGCCCGCCGAGCTCGCGCTTGCCAGCGCTTTCAGCTTGCCTACGCGAAAGCCGCGCTTGTCCATGGTGGCGATGAACTCGGCCCCGACGGCGCCGGTCACGCCGGCAATGGCAACTATGGGATCGTCAGACACTTTCCTTCTCCTGTGGGTGATGCTTCAGGCAATAAAAAAGCCCCGGACCTGCATCAGGCGGGGCTTCGGTTCAGATCCGCGTCCGTCAGCTCAGGCGCGCACGACTCCCGAAGCCCCAAAGGGCTTTCCGGTTTTGCTCGTGGTTTTCGCGGTCATGATCATCGCGTGGCACCCTATGGGCCGCGCCGCCCGCCGTCAACGGCTTTTGCCGCCATTGACGGGCGGATCGAGGTTGCATCGGACGCAGTCCTTACGCGATAAGCCGCCTCATGACGCTTGCCAATCATTTCGAATTGGGTGCCAGCGAGGGTCAGGCGCGCACCGGCCACCTCACGACGCCGCATGGCGTGGTGCGGACGCCGGCTTTCATGCCGGTCGGCACGGCGGGTGCGATGAAAGGCCTGCATTGGCGCGACCTGCGCGCCGCCGGCACCGATATCGCGCTCGGCAACACCTATCATCTGATGCTGCGCCCGGGAGCCGAGCGGATCGCAGCCCTCGGCGGCTTGCAGAAGTTCACCGGCTGGAACGGCCCGATGCTGACCGACTCCGGCGGCTTCCAGGTGATGTCGCTGGCCGACCTGCGCAAAGTCGATGAGAACGCCGTGACGTTCCGTTCGCATATCGACGGCACCAAGGTCGAGCTGTCGCCGGAGCGCTCGATCGAGGTGCAGCGGCTGCTGGGAAGCGACATCGCCATGCAGATGGATGAATGCGTGCGGCTGCCGGCGGAACGCGCCGACATCGAGCGCGCCATGCAGCTTTCGCTGCGCTGGGGCGAACGCTCCAGGCGCGCCTTCGAGAGCGCCCCTTCGGGCTACATGCTGTTTGGCATCGCGCAGGGCGGCGACCTGCCGGAGCTGCGAAGGGCAAGCGCGCGCGCCATCGTCGATACCGGCTTTCACGGCTATGCGATCGGCGGGCTTGCGGTCGGCGAGCCGCAGGCGGTGATGCTTGCGATGATCGAGGAGGTGGTGCCGCATCTGCCCTCGAACCGGCCGCGCTATCTCATGGGCGTCGGCACCCCCAACGATCTCCTGGAAAGTGTCGCGCGCGGCATCGACATGTTCGATTGCGTGATGCCGACGCGGAACGGCCGCCACGGCGTCGCCTTCACCCGCTTCGGCCAGGTCAATTTGCGCAACGCGCGCCATGCCGACGATCCCCGGCCGCTGGATGAAGCGAGCGAGTGGCCGGCGACGCGCGAGACCTCGCGCGCCTATCTGCACCATCTCGTCAAATCCGGCGAGGCGCTGGGCGCGATGCTGCTCTCGGAGATCAATATCGCCTATTACCAGCGCCTGATGCGCGACATGGGCGAGGCGATTTCCAAGGGGGCTTTCGGCAAATTCTACGAAACCACGCGAGGCAACTGGGCGCGCGGCGATATTCCGCCGCGCTAGTTGCAAGCGAACCGCTTCAACGCATGCTTGGTCACGAAGCCGTAGCCGCAGGTATCGCAGGTCCAGAGATAGCTGATGACGTTGTCCGTCAGATAGGCTGACGCTTCGGCGGCCACCATGGAATCGGCACAAACCGGGCAGGTCGGCAACCCGCTGCCGCGCGGATTGGAATCGGGCGCGACGGTCGACAGGACTTCAGCAACGGCTGACATCGTGACCTCCATGCGTCGAAATGCGTCGAAGTGCGAACGGGTCGAAGTGCGAACGCGTTCCGGCTGTGACGCTCTACCTATACACTGTTTTGTTTGACGATGCCGCAACATAAATGCGGTCGTTTCGCGCCATCGAGTCAATTAAAATTTTGCAATGCAGCGGGTTGTGATTTTACGCGATCATGCTTGCGCTGCGAAGCAACCCGTTCCTAATTACGCAGTACCAGCGCTTTCCGGACAACAGGAGTCATTTGATGGATGCCTCGTCTCCAACTGGTGCAGTGCACCGTGCCGGCCGCGGCCGGGTCTTTGACTCCATCGTGGATGCGATCGGCGACACCCCGATCGTCCGCCTGCGCAAATTGCCGCAGGCGCGAGGCGCCAAGGCCACCATTCTTGCCAAACTCGAATATTTCAACCCGGCGGCGAGCGTGAAGGACCGCATCGGGGCTGCGATGGTCACTGCCATGGAGAAGGCGGGACTGATCAACGCCGAGACCGTGCTGATCGAGCCGACCTCGGGCAACACCGGCATTGCGCTGGCCTTTGTCGCGGCTTCGCGCGGCTACCGGCTGAAGCTCGTGATGCCGGACTCGATGTCGATCGAGCGGCGCAAGATGCTCGCCTTTCTCGGCGCCGAACTGGTGCTGACACCGGCGGCCCAGGGCATGAAGGGCGCGATCGCCACCGCCGAGGAACTGCTCAGGACCACGCCCAATTCGGTGATGCCGCAGCAATTCAAGAACCTCGCCAACCCCGAGATTCATCGCCGCACCACGGCGGAGGAGATCTGGAACGACACCGGGGGCAACATCGACATCTTTGTCGCTGGCGTCGGCACCGGCGGCACCATCACCGGCGTCGGCCAGGTCCTGAAGCCGCGAATGCCGTCGCTGCGCGTCGTCGCGGTCGAGCCGGAGGAGAGCCCGATCCTGTCCGGCGGCCAGCACTCGCCGCACAAGATCCAGGGCATTGGCGCAGGCTTCGTGCCCGATATACTGGACCGCTCGGTCATCGATGAGATCGTCAGGGTCAACAGCGCAACCGCCATCGAGACCTCGCGCGCGCTGGCGCGGCAGGAGGGCATTCCGGCAGGCATTTCCTCTGGCGCGGCGGTCGCCGCCGCGATCGAGATCGGCAAGCGGCCGGAAAATGCCGGCAAGACGATTGTCGCCATCGTACCGTCATTCGCCGAGCGCTATCTTTCCACCGTGCTGTTCGAGGGGATTTGAAATGGGGGACCAGCCGAGAAGGCCGCGCACGCTCAATGACGCCCGCACCGAGGCGGAGGCCGCGTTCAAGAAGGTCACGGCCAAGGTCGCGGCCGGCCCGCCGAAGAGGAACGCCGTGCCCGGCATCAAGGAGCAGGTGACGCTGCGGATCGACCAGGACGTGCTCGAATATTTTCGGGGCGGCGGACCGGGCTGGCAGGACCGCATCAACGAGGCCCTGCGCAAGGCGGCAGGAAAGTAAACGCGCTCGGAGGCGGCGGAATCGAAGGTCGGGCCTTCGCCGAGGCTTTCCTTGCCGAGTTCGGCACGGTCAGTGACGGAACATGCCGCCCATCATGCCGCCGATCATGCCGCCCATGAAGGCGCCGGGATTGCCGCCACCGCCGCCTCCTCCGCCGCCGCGAGAGCGCCGGCCGCCGCCGCCGCTGCTGTGATGCGATCCGCTGTCGTCGTCGGAGGAGCTGGTCTGGGTCGTCGACACGATCTCGGTCAAGAGCGCCTTGTGCTGCAGCTTGTTCAGATAGCCGGTCGAAGGGTAGCCCCGGGCGGCCTGCCAGCGTTTGAGGACGGCGCGGGTGTCGTCGTCGAACTTGCCGGTGACCTTGGTTTCAAAGCCGAGGCCGTTGAGGCGGCGCTGAACGTCACGACGCTGGCCGCGGTCGAGCCCGATCTGGTCCTCCGTGAGCTGGGTCGCCTCGTCCGTGAAGGTCGCGGGATCGACGGCGGCGAGGTTGCGCGTCATGTCCTTGCCGCCGGCATCCTTGCCATTGTCCTTGTCGCCGCCCTGGAGCGAGGCGATCCGCGACAGCGCCAGCGCCTTGAACTGGCCGTTCGGATAATTGGTGAGATAGGCGTTGAGCTCTTCGGGCTTGTTGGAGGCCTTGACCGAGCGCCAGAATTCGAGCTCCACATCGCTGCCGGCCGCGGGCGGCGCGACGGGTGCTGCAATCGCCGTGGCGTTGGCGGGCGCTGACGCCGCGGCCTGCGCCGGCGGCGCGGCCGGGTTGAGGTAGACCGAGCCGATCAGGTTGGTGTGGCCCCAGGGAAGCTGGCCCTTGTTGGTCTCCTCATTCACCTCGGCGCGAACCTCGGTCATGGCCTGCTGGATTTCGACGCCCGGCTCGGTGATGTGCTTGATCAATGCGCGGGTGAAGGGTGAGTTCTGGCCATCGGTGCCGTCAAGTGCGGTCTGGCCGGGGCCGGTCGCAAAGGCGATCAGCGTGCCTTCGCCGGACTTCATCTCGGCAAGGCCCTGCCCAACCGAAACGCTGCGGGTCGCGGTCTGCTTGATCTTGGCGGCGAAGGGATTGTCGCGACAGGCGTCGAGGAACACCAGCTTGACCTTGGCATCGCCCATGGTCTGGTCGAGCGTGAGATCGATGTTGATCGCCGCACCGAGCTTGACGTCCATTTCCGACTTGATATCGGCGTCGACCGGCAGCAGGTAGTTGGTGCCCGAAATCGCGATGCCGTGCCCGGCATAAAAGAACACTGCGATGTCGGCGCCCTGTGCGCGCTTGCCGAAATCGAGCAGCTTTTCGGTCATCTTGTCGCGGGTGAGGTTGGTGCCTTCGACCACCTCGAAGCCGACATTGCGCAGCGTCGCGGCCATCGCTTTGGCGTCGATCGGCGGGTTCGGAAGCTGGGCCACGTTCTTGTAGGCGCCATTGCCGACGACAAAGGCGACGCGCTTGTCGGCGAGCGCCGATTCCGCGCTGAAAAGCATGCACAGCAGGGAAACAAGAAGGGTCAGGTAGCGCATCTGAAATCCCCACAGAGTAGAAAAAAACAAGCTGCAACACCTTAAGGCCGAGCTTACACGAAAAGCCGCCGCACCGCGCCATAAAAAAGTTGGCAAATGGCCCAACTTGAAGCTCCGCCGGCGAGCTTTCATCCGATGTTGAGCTTAGCCAGTTTTGAGCTTAGCCAGGCGCGGGGCGCTTTTAAGTGATTTGGATCACACCCGCGAGGAACCGCCTGAACGCAAGCCGCAGGCGTCTGCAGCTTCAGCTTGCCGCCCGTGCCGGAACGGGCGCATTCGGCTTCAGGTTCAAGAGATTGCCGGTCAGGATCAGCGCGGCCCCGAGCACGGTGTAGATGTCGAGCCGCTCCGCATAGAGCAGCCAGCCGACGGTGGCGGTGAGCGGCACGCGCAGGAAGTCCATCGGCACGACAATGGTCGCATCCGCGTAGCGCATCGCGCTGGCGAGGCAATAATGCGAGAACGTGCCGCAGACCGCGATCACGACGACCCAGAACCAGACATGGGCCGACGGCCATGTCCAAGCGAAAAGCGTGGGCAGGAATCCAGCGACGGCCTGCACGACGATCATCCAGAAGATCACCGCAAACGCGCTCTCGGTCCGGGTCAGAGATTTCACCAGGGCCATCGACACGCCGAAGCCGGCGGCTGCGGCGAGCGCAATCAACTGGCCCGGATTGACCTCGCCGGTAGCCGGCCGAACGATGACGACGACACCGACCATGCCGAGGATGATCGCGGCCGCTTTCCACGCGGTGATGCGTTCGCCGAGAAAGCTCGCCGCCAGGATCGCCGTCCAGACCGGCATGGTGAACTCGATCGCCACCACCTGCGCGATCGGAATCAGCGTCAACGCGAAGAACCAGCCGAGCTGGGCGGCATAGTGGAAGAGGTTGCGGGCGAGGTGCTGCGGCAGCCTTCCGGTTGCAACCGAGGCAAAGCCGCCATTGCGGTAGAATAGCGGCAGGAGCAGGAAGAAGCCGATGATCAAGCGGATCTCCATCAACTCGAACACGTTCATCTCGCGCGTCGCCTCGCGGCCGGCAACCACCATCACCAGCATCTGCGCGAGCCATCCCGCCATCCAGAGCGCGGCCATCGGTTTGGAAGGGGCAGGTTGGGTCACTGGCGTGCCGGGAAGATCAGAAACGGGAGCGCGAGGCGGATATCGCGTCCCCGGCAACGAGTTTCAATGCGAAATTGCGTGGGGCAGCGATGCGGGCTTTGAAAATCGGGGTGGGAGGTGGCTTGCGATCGGTGTTAAGGGTCAGGCAATCGAGGAGGACACGAAGATGCGCATCCTGCAGCCGGCCGAATGGTCGAAACCGCGCGGCTTTTCGCATGGCGTCGAGTTCAACGCCCCCGGGCGCTGGATCGTGCTCGCCGGCCAGACCGGCGGCGACGAGAAGGGCGACTATCCGGCCGAGATGGCAGCCCAGGTCGGCGGTGCGCTCAAGCGCATCGTCAAACTGCTTGCGGAGGCCGGCGCCGGGCCCGAGCACATCGTGCGGCTGAACTGGTATCTCACCAGCCGCAGCGAATATGATGCAGCCGCTCCCGGCATCGGCGCGGCCTGGAAGGAGACGCTGGGGCGCAACTTCCCGCCCTCGACGCTGCTCTATATCGACGGTCTCATCGATGCCAGAGCCAAGGTCGAGATCGAAGTCACCGCCTTCGTCCCGGCCTGACGCGTGATGGGATCGCCCGGCCGCTGCAAAGGGCCTATCGCGACAGCGAGATCGCGGCGCCTCGGAATTGGCTGTCGGCGCGCATGCTGATCGACTGCCTGTTGCCGCTGGTGCGCAGCGAGATATCGGAATTGAAGCCGGCAGAACTGGCCACGACCTCGAAATTGCCGCCGGCGCCGCGGCCCTGCAACGTGCCGCTGACATTGCGGCTGGCTTCGCTCCAGTTTCCCGAGATCGCGCCGCCCTGGTCAACCACGTTGGCCGAGAGCGCGAATTTGTAGGCATCACTGGCGCAGGTCAGCGTCATGCCCAACTCGGCGCCCCTGGGAGCGTAGGTCGCGCGACAGCGAATGCGTTCCTTGGAACCGTCGTCGAGCGTCACGGTGCCGCTGCCGGACCAAGTGCCGGCAAGGCCGGCGAAAGGTCCCGACTGCGCCTGGCTCGGCGGCGCCGATGCCCATGCCGCGAGCAAAACGGCGGCGGCAAGCAGCGGTCCCCGGATCATGGGGGCATCGTTCAACCGGTTCGATTTATTGCCGGGATGCTTCCCAGCGACCGCTGCAGGGTATGCCAGCTGATGCCCCATTCCACTTCCCCGATCCGGCGTTGCCGTTAAGTTGTCCGTTCGCATAAGCACCGTTGATTGAGACCCGAACAAGACCTTCACGTCCGATGCTGCCGGAGACGTTGGCCCCGGCGGCCGAAATCTTACCGTCGGTTACCGTCAGCGTCGAGCTAGCGCTCGGCTCGCAGCTGCCGGTCTTTGTCACAATGGTGACATTCCAGACACCGTCAAAAGGTTGCTGCGCGAGGGCGGAAGTGCTGGCCGAGGCAGCGAGGCCGAGAACAAAAAAAGCAGTGCCAATGCGATTGAGGCGCATGAAATCAAACCCCTGGATTTCTGTGAGATGCATCGCGATTAATGGACGGAATGTGGCCAAAATTTGCCGCGACGCAGCATCACTAATTGTTCCCACAGTCCCAAACATTTAGCGGGGAACTTGGTTCCCGCTTTTGGAACGCGTTTTGGTTCCGACTGGGGTAGCGTTCAGCGCGGTGGGAAGCAAGCCGAGGGGCGCCCCGGCCTTGTCCTAACCTTAATGTGGCGACAGGGCCGGGGCCTTGGTCGCGAACTGCTCGTCCTGGGGTTTTGCCGGCAGCGAATGGTGGATCTTGGCGTGGTCAATGACCTCGCCGAGCAGCTTCTGCCCGAGCGGGGCGAGCGCCCGTTCCCACAATTCGCGCGCGGTTTCGCCCTTTTTGACAAAGCACCATTCCTGGGCGGCGATGGCGCCGGCATCCATGCGGTCGGCGAGATGATAGATGGTGCCGCCGGCGATCGGATCGCCTTCCTTGATGGTCCACTCCACCGCCGCGATTCCGCGGTGCCGCGGCAATAGCGAGGGATGGTAGCCAATGCCGCCGAGCTTGGCCGCGGCGAGCGCGTCCCTGGACACCCGGGCGTGGCTGTGGGCGGTGACGATCAGATCGGTATCGGGAGCGATCTCGGAGGCGACGACCAGCTTCGGGTCGGTCTGGACCACGACCTCGATGCCGCCGGCGTTGGCTACGGCGGCAAGCCGGTCCTCGGCGTCATGCACGACCACGCGGGCGATCTCGACTCCTCGCGCCCTGAGCATGTTCAAGGTCGTGACGCCGAAATGACGGGAGCCAACAAGCGTAATCCGCATGATCATCCTTCCTACCAAGCCAGCGCGACGGCTTGGATCAAATCGCCATCGCGCTTTGGCTCGTTGCTGGTGCGTGATCGTTTTTCGAAAACCGCTTTAGAGTTTTCCGGATCATGCGGCAGCGTAGAGGTCGCGCATCGATATCATGAAGCGGGCCTCTTTAACCGCATACGCACCCAAGGGGGAGGGTTATCAACAGGGCAGGGCTGACCCGCCTGCTGGCATGCCAGCAGGCTCGGCAGGTCGAAGCGGGACGCGGCGCTGGCCGGACTAATGTGTGACGCAGTGCTGCTCGCGCAGCAGCCAGCCATTGATGATGTGCCATTTGTCCCGACCCCTCGATTGAAAATCCAGCAGGTCGGACTTTCTGTCCTGTAATTCGAAAAAGAACTTCAGCGTGTCCCGGCCGGTCGCGTTACAGGGGTCGATGGATTGCGTCTGCAGCCATCGCTCCCATTCCCGAGTGATCAGGATTCTTGCTTCTTTTTGCTTCATCGGCGCGCCCCAATTGTGAGCCCTTGCAGGCCCTGGTAGTCGCGCTGGTCGTCTCGTCGGTGGGCGCCAAAAGCGAGGTTGTTGGCCACCGCTTGTCCCGAGCGCCCCGAACCCGTGATGCCGCCGCTGCTTTTCGCAACAGGTGATCCGGACGATGCGGCCGGCCACATCGCTGGCAGGTCGCACCGAGGTCTCTGGTCGCCGCCGCGCCGATTCCTCCTCGATCGAGTCTGAGGCCTACTTTTTAAGTCTTTCTTAAAAAAAGCGAGAAGAAAATTGTCGAGCAATTCCTCAAAATTGTCGGGCTTTGCATCTAGACGGCCAGACTCGACTCGACTCCCCTCGCAGCGCCTGCGCAGCGCGAGCGACGACACCAGCCTGACGCCTTAAGACGCCTGATTGGCGATCACCGCTTGGCGCAGAGCACGACCGCCTGCGCAATGTCGGACTGGCCCGGCTGCGGATCGCAGGCAGCACCGGTGTCGCCGATCGTCTTGGGCGCCTGGCTCGTCGAGCCCGCCTTCAGCAAACAAGTCGCGCTGACCATGATCTCGTCCACGCCGCACAGCGCGGGTTTGGACACCCCACCATCGGATGACGAGCGCACCACGCGGAATTGGGGTGGCGGCGAGACGCCGTTCTCGCCGTTCTTCCCGGGCGGGCCTTGCGGTCCCTGCGGGCCGGGAGGGCCAGGTGGGCCGATCTGGCCGGGGTCGCCTTTGTCGCCCTTGTCGCCCTTGTCACCCTTCGGGCCGGAGCAGGCGGCGAGCGCCAACGCGAGCACGAGGCAGCCGGCGACATGGAAAGTTCTGTGCATGCGAAAAAATCTTCCGGGCGAGTCAAAGCGATCAACCGGAACGGCGCGAAAAAGGTTCCACGTTCGCAAGACCAATCGGTTCGCGCACAAAGATCACAGCATGCCGAAATCTTCGCGCTTCCGATCTGCCGTCGCGAATCTTTGGTAACTAGTCTGGGGTAGGGGGATCGGCCAACCCGCCGGCATTTGCGCCGGCGGGTTTGCATTGAGGGCGCTTCGTACATGGAACCCGCTATCAAGGGCATCGTCGACACCTATGTGCGGCTGAAGAACCGCGGGGCGATCGAGGATCTTCTGATCCACCGCCGCCGCCTGGCGATCGACCTGAAGGGCCGCAGGGGTTACGATTTCAGCCGCCCGATCGCGCAGATCGACGAGGAGATTGCGATCATCGAAGCGGCGCTGGAAAAGCTCGAGCCAGGGGATTTGAGCCTGGCTACGCGCAGCTTGATGAGTTTTGCGGCGTCCTGACAGCTAAAGTTCCGCGTTGAAGACGCTTCCTTAAGCCGCTGACCGTTATGGTGATTGGCCGCAGCCGCCGATGCGGTCGGACAGCCGGAAGCGTCGCCCGTCACCTTCCCGAGGGCGAACCGCTTTCCGGCTGTCTGCTGGGCGCTATCGCGCTGCAGGTCCTGACGCGATCCGCGCAGCCGAGGTCTGTCGCGCAAATCGTGGCGCATCAGCGAATACAATCTGGCCCGGCGCCGCCCTCGCCGATAGCGGTACCCGGGCTGCCTTCAGAGCATCATCCGGAACAGCGGAAACCGGTTTTCCGACAAGATCAGGCCTAGGCGGCCAAAACCTGTTCCAGGGCGATCGCCTGTTCCCGGTTATGAACGGCGATAGCGGTGTGGGTGTAGTCGCCGATCGCGCTCGTATTGGCGATCTGACGCAGGACTTCCGCACCCTTGATGACGTGCAGTCCCATGCCGCCGTCCGAGGGATAGATGCCGAGGACCACGTCGTGGGCGGTGACGACAACCCGCAGCGCGCCGGCCTTGTCGTCGGACATCTGGATGAAATGGCGGATTTCGTCCGCGAGACCACGCAGTTCTTCAAAATCGATCACAGGATACTCCACGCAACTGACTGACCGATTCTAGCCACGATATGCTTAGCGAAAGCTGAAGCTCGATCCGGGTGGAATCATATTCTGGTCGGGCATTGCCAGAGCCCAGGCCCGGCCGAAAGGCTTCCGCCGGTTCGAGGACATCTCGTTAACAGTCTGTGCAAACAAGGGGATTCCGCCGCACCTCGATGCGCCAACAGGTGCTTGTGCTATTGACCGGCTCCCGTCCACCCCCTACACAGCCCCGTCTGAAGCATGAGCGGCCTCCCGCCATTTCGATGGCGGGGCTGGTATCGGGCTTTCCGGACGACATATGCTGACACGACAAGTGAGCGCGTAGCTCAGGCGGTAGAGCACGTGACTTTTAATCATGGGGTCGAGGGTTCGAGTCCCTCCGCGCTCACCAACGAAGCACCTGATTTTATTGCGTTATATTTGTTGCGTGCGTACCTTCGTCCTTTCAATTGAAGCTGGGGGACCCGCCGGGGACCCGTCCTTCGCCGGGTGCCGCGATGACTGACGTTGCCGAAAAATCCACACCAATCGACATACCTGATCATGTCGTCGGTTCCGAGCGGATGCTGCTCCAGGCGTTCAATCTGTGGTTCAACCCGGAGGCCGAGCGACGAATAATGGCTGGCGCAGCGACGTTCCAACTCAAGCGAGCCCAAGTCATCTTTGCGGAGGGGAAGGCTCCGGCGGTCCGCTTCAACGATGAGGTCAGGGGCAGCCTGATAGCAAAACTGACCAAGCCAATCGAGATCGGTGACGAGGTGCTGCAGTCCGATGTTACCCAGGTCGATGGCTTCGAGCTTGACCTAGCCGATGCTGACGCCGGTCATTTCACAATTTACGAATGGGACCACGGACAGAGCTGGCGAATATTTTTTGATTTCCGGCGCAACAGGCGAGGAGCGGCAGCCCTGGTCGCAGCAGCGGAACAGTTCGTCGCGGCTGCCGAGTTTTCGCTTTCACAGGGGCACGCTGGCCCGTTCATCGACAACCTGTTCAGCGCGACCGAACTTCTCGCGAAGGCCCGATTGATCACCTCGGCCGCGGAAAGCAATCTGAAGAGCCATAGCGCGATCCATACCAAAATAAATATGTGGGGGAAACGCGGAAACGTCGATGCCAGATTTGTCGAGCTGTTCAATGAGCTTTCGAACTTGAGGCGGGCGGCGCGATATCAGGCCGCGGTTCCGACGCTGAAGGCAGATGATCCGGTTGGAAGGGCGCGGGCGGAAATTGCGGCGTTAAAGATGCGGCTTAAGCGCTTCAGCGACACGCCATGAGCACCCATTTACCGCCAGAGCTGGAAAGGATTCGCACCTTAGCGAGGCGCGCACTCGGCCCCGTTCTGCCCGCCACTAAAACAACGGAGGCGGAACCTAACTTCCTCTTTGACGCAAAACGCTCTGAAGCCGGCCGCGATCTGCCGCCATACTACCTAGTCTACTTCGTGCTGGTCGAATTATTGGGCTTCAGCAACCTAGGCAAATTCGAAAAGGTCTCATGGTCCATCCCGCTCGATTATCACGGAAGAGCCTTTTTGATTGAACATCGCAAATTTGGGGTCGGCATATTTGTCCGTGATCCCGCAACGGACGAAGCTGCCGCCACAGAGATCGTAATATATATCAAGAGGGCGACGAAGGCGGCGGAGCCATTCTTTGACTGGCTCGCTGATGAAGCGCTTCGAAAGTCTGCACTGAACGTAGTCAATAACAGCGGGTCACTGTTCGAGCGATTTACGTTCTTCCGCGATGCATACAAGGAAAAGGTGGCGGAGGCGGAAAGACGGAAGGATGAGAGGATTGTCAAAGAGGGCCCCGGATGGTCATCCGAGTCGCGCCCGGCTTTTCAATTGCACATAGAATCCAGATGGCTTGCACTTGCCTCGATTGAGGCGTTCTTTAGTTGGACCGAACATATCTTCATCCACATCGCTATCTTGCGCGGGAAGGTGACGAGTGGCGTCGATGTCTCGGAACTTGCGAAAGCCGACTGGTCCGAAAAATTCAAATCCGTCTTCGACCTAACCGAGCAGGCATCAAAGGAGTTCTACGACAAGCTCATCGCAATTCGACAGGTCATCAGGAATTTCGTGGCCCACGGCGCTTTTGGAAAAGACGGCGAGGCTTTCCAATTTCATTCGGGCGCGGGCGCAGTGCCGCTCATGCTGCCTCATCATTCAAACAAGAGGCGAGTGAAAATGACTGGGCATCTTGTTTTTGACCACGCCGATGCGCTCGCGACTATTGATTTGTTTATCGGCCATTTATGGCACGGCCCCCGCGTTCCGGCCCGATTATACATTCAGGAAGGCCAGTTGCCAGTAATTCTCACCTACGCAGCTAGGGGAACATACGAAGCCGCCATGCAATCGATTGATGAGATGAGAGACCTCGTCGATCATCTCAGTCGCGAATTTGATCGCGCAGCCAATATGGATTGGTAGAGAAGGCGACGCTCAAAAACTGGCGTCGTGACACGATGCGTATGACCCAGGGTGACGCGTGTGGCGTTCGGCGAGCTGGTGTGCCCCCGGCCCGCTCAACGGCAAAGATGTGGACCAAACAGGAAGAAAAGCCCACCGGTGCGCGCGCGCGCTTTTAACGAAAGCTTCACCTTACCGCGAAGCGATTGACGAGTTTAATGCTTTGTAGTCACGCGAGCGCAATCCTCCAGCGGGGGATATCGCCATGGATGCTTGTGTCAGCAGCAAACATTTTCGGGCAATCTGCGACGAGGTCGGTGAGCGGCTGCGGCTGCACCTTGATAAAACGCAGGCCGGTCCTTCGCAAAGAATACTCGCTCTGCTGCGAGAGCTGGAAATGAGGGAAACGGCGGCGCCATCCATCGTCCCCTCATTTGAGGACATGAGTCCCGACACACCAGTGCGGTGCATGCCGATGATAAGCCACCTGGGATAATTCTCGCCCTGACACGTGTCACTGGCAATTGAGACAAGCCCTCCTATTTCGCAGGTATGCTAACCTTGCCTTGCCCCGGATGGTTTTACTGCGCGCCTGGTTGAGCGGCCAGCCGTCTTGGAGGCTCCGGGCCGGCTCGCCGCGAGAGCGCGGACCATCTTCAGGGCTTGGCGGCGGTCGGGCGGGCGGCGCCCTCTTTGGGTTTGGCATGTAGCGTCTGCCGATCGCGCGCGGCGGTCAGTTCTTTCACGAGCTTCGCACGATCGTCGGCCGACATCGCCGGATCAGCGCGCTTGGGCACGTCCTCTACCGGTAGATATTCGCTTGGTTTGCGGGGCACGGGAGATTCAGCTCGCGACTGCGCCGCCCAGCCGCCGAGCGCGAGGCTCAACAACAGCACTGCTCTGAGACACGCAGCGTCCATGCCTGTCCGCCCCGATCATTGCGGGCCAGACATGACAATCGGCCGCGCACCGATACGGTTCCATCGATCCTTTGCGGCCGCTTATGCTCCGGGCGAATCTGCCGCCCTGGCCGGCTTGAAAAAGCTGCTCACCGCGGCAAGCAGAGAATGCTGGGCGCGGCGCGGCACGCCGAGCTCATCGTCCAACAAACGGACGATTTCTCGCGCGTTTCTCAGACTGCCGCTGGCGAACAGATGCGAAAGCCGTTCGATCTCATGATCCTTGAGGTCTGACATCGTCACTCCTCCCAAGACGTGATCCTCGCGGCCTTGACCCGAAACTCCAAGTTAAGCTTTCTCAATGTTCCCGTTGCCGCACCCTTTCCAGGGCGCACAGGGCTAAAAAGGCCCGCCGCTGGCGACGGGCCAGTCCAGGGAGGAAGAACGCCGTGAGAGATCACGGCCATCGCTACGCTACGGCGATTCTTCCCGCGCCGCTGTGGTGCAGTTCACATGGCCTTGCGAATCCGGCTTGGCCTCAGCATGTCGCGAGCACCACATGGCCGAACTTGTACACAGCACCGCGGGCCGGCAGGACGCCGGGCGGCTTAACCGGCTTCACGATGGACCTCGGAGGCGACCGGCTGCGAGGCGTTGCCGACGCTCGGCAGCGCGACGGGGCGCAGGCCGATCAGTTCGGCCATGCGAACGCCGGTCGAGCGCCAGAACGCGAAGGAATTGATCCGCGAGCTCTCCAGGATCGCGATCGCGACCGCCGAGAGAAACGGCAGGCTCTCCAGCACCAGGACCCCGGCGAAGATGTAGATCTCGCGGACCTGCTTGGTGTTGTTGGTGACCACGAGCACGGCTGTGCCTGCAAGCAAGAGCACGCCGATCACGGCCTCCCAGAACGCCTGGAACTCGATCGACATCCGCGTCAATCCGCCCTTGGAGGTGCGGGCAAAGGGCAGGTGCTCGGTGATCAGGCCCTGCGCCACCGCGCGCGAGACGGTCCATTGCACGCTCATCGCGGCCACCATGGCGGAGAGCATCTGGCCCCATTTGACGGCAACGCGCAGCCGATACATCGCGACAAAATGCACCAGCGAAACCACGAACGCGGCGATGATCGGCAGGGTGAGAATCTTGTCGGGGATCGCGATATCGGCAAACGCCACGATCGGCACCCAGATCAGATTGAGGATCGCAACCAGCACGCCGAGGCTTTCGGCCCCGAGCCAATTGAGCCAGCCCAGCGAGAATTCGCGCTTCTGGTCGGGCGACAGCCGGCTCGCGCCGGGCAGGAAGCGCCGCCAGTGCTTTTTCA
>JAFAUV010000337.1 GCA_019243075.1 Bradyrhizobium sp. | reverse complement strand
ACATGTTCGGGGTGGCCTACGCCCTCCAGCCAAGCCTGCGCGGGCGCGAACTCGTTGTCGAGCGCGAGATTGACGAGATCGCCTGTGACAGCGATATGGTCCGGCCGCTGCGCCTGCATGTCGGCGACCAGCGCATCCAGCACCTCGCGGCGATAATATTTGCGTCGGTTGCGGGTCCAGTTCAGATAGCCGAATGCGCGCTTTCCCGCCAGTTCGGCCAGCCGTGCCCTGGGCAATGGCGGCAGATGCGGGTCCGACAGATGCGCGAGCTTGAACGAGGCCATGCCGCATTCTATTGGCAAGCGGGTCCCATCCGCGCAAGATCAAACAGGATGTCTGAAACTTTGGGGAAACTGCGCCGAAAGCTGGAGCCGCTGCTGCGGCGCGTTTTCCATTTCTACTGGTGGCTCGCCCGCGGCATGACGCTCGGCGTCCGCGCCGTCGTTTTGGACGACACTAACAGGGTGTTTCTGGTCCAGCACAGCTATGTGAGGGGCTGGTATCTTCCCGGCGGCGGGGTGGAAGTCGGCGAGAGCTTCATGGACGCCTTGAGACGCGAGCTGATCGAGGAGGGGCGGATCGAGGTTTCCGGCGAGCCGGCGCTCCACGGCGTGTTTCTCAACCACCATATATCGCGGCGCGACCACGTCGCGGTTTATGTCGTCAGGCAATTCCGCCAGGACCGGCTGCCCGAGCCCAACCCCGAGATCGTGGCCTGCGGCTTTTTCGAGGCCGCCGCGCTGCCGGAGGGAACGACCCCCGGCACCATCCTGCGGATCAGGGAAGTGCTCGACGGCCGGCCCCTGATTCCAACATGGCGCTAGCCTGGAGCATGATCCGGAGAAGACCGGCGCGGCTTTTCCGAAAAAGATCATCCCCAATTGGGAAACTCAAGCGCGATACATCGCGCTCCAGGCTGTGCTAGATGGACCGCATGAAATCCCTGAAAATCATCTGTAGCCTGGTCTGCTTCCTGCTGCTTGCAAGCCAGGTCTCGTCGATGCTGCACTGGAACGAGGCGAGGGGCGTCTTTGACGATATATGCTATTTGCGGCAGGCGCATCTGTTCCAGCGCTTCGGCCTCAAAGGCTTCGATACCGATATCTCAAGGGATGACGACGGCTATCTCGCCGCGAAGTTGAAGGAGATCAATTTTCCGGCCGACGAGCCGCCGCCCTGTCACACCCCGATGCCGCTGGCCAACAAGCTCGTGATCCAGTATCCGCCGGGCACGGGAATGGCGCTGGCGATCTTTCCGGCAGGCCACCAGGTGGTGCCGCTGTTCGTGTCGGCGACGATCGTCGTATTCGGCTTCGCGCTGCTTGGAATTCGCGCCGCGCCATCGAGCGCGTCGCTCGCCGCTGCCGGAGTGCTCGGCTGTCTTGCCGTCTACATCATGATCAACCCGGTGAAGGCGAGCTATTCGATGGCGCCGACCATGGCGATATGTGCAGTGGCGGGATTTCTGACCGCGAAATTGTTCGCAGGTACGCAGCGCGACAGCCAGGTCTGGCTCACGATCCTGCTCGGCTTCCTGCTCGGTTTTTCCGTCAGCTTCCGACTGCCGAACCTGTTCCTGTCGGCCGGCTATTTCCTGTTCTTCCTGGTCGCGCTGCTGTCGAGCCGAAGGCCTTGGACCGCGATGCGCGGTATCGCCTTTGGCCTCGCCTATCTGGTTGGCCTGTCGCCGACGCTCGTCGCCAACATCATCAATGCCGGCAGCCCCCTCGCCACCACCTATGGCGCGCCGGACGTGTTGGCGCCGGACTTCTCCTTCAGTATCATCCTCCAATATGTCGCCGACATGCAGTTCGTCCTGCTGGCGCTGGCCGGTGCATCGATAGCGTGGCTGCTCGGCACGCGTGGCGATGCGGGCATCCGGCGGGTCGTGCTGGTGACGATGGCCAACATGATCTTCAATCTGGCGTTCTTCATGAGCCACCCGGTCTTCACGCCTTATTACACCATCCCGATCGCCATGCTGTCGCTGTGGAGCCTTTCCTTCGCGGCCCTGATGCGGCCCGCCGAAGCGGTGGACGAGGGACTTGTCGGGCGGCCGGCAAGCGCCCGATCGTGATAAGCAGCATGAGCAGGCACACCCTGAGGGACGGGCTTTTTTCCAGATGACAGCATCATCGCTGCGGATTGCCGTTCTGGTGCCGTGCTACAACGAGGAGGCTGCGGTCGGCGCCGTCGTCGAGGGCTTCCGCCAGGCACTGCCCGCCGCGCGCATCTATGTCTATGACAACAATTCCAGGGATCGCACCGCCGAAGTCGCGCGCAAGGCCGGTGCCGAAGTGCGCGGCGAGCGGCGGCAGGGCAAGGGCCATGTGGTCCGGCGCATGTTCGCCGACGTCGATGCTGACGTCTACGTGCTGGTCGACGGCGACGCGACCTACGACGCGCCGAGCGTGCCGCGCATGATCGAAAAGCTCTTGAGCGGGCATCTCGACATGGTGGTAGGCATGCGCGTCGATCAGGACCAGGCCGCCTATCGCCGGGGTCACCGCACCGGCAACTATCTGCTGACGACATTTTTATCCTCGGTGTTCGGCCAGGCGTTCAAGGACATTCTCTCCGGCTACCGCGTGTTCTCGCGGCGCTTTGTCAAATCCTTCCCCGTGCTGTCCGACGGATTCGAGATCGAAACCGAGCTGACCGTGCACGCGCTGGAGCTGGCGATGCCGGTCGCCGAGGTGGAGACACCCTATTATGCGCGGCCCGACGGCTCGTTCAGCAAGCTCAACACCTGGGGCGACGGTTTCAGGATTTTGCGCACCATCCTGAAGCTCTATCGCTCGGAGAAGCCGCTCCGCTTCTTCACGGCGATCGGTGCCTTCCTCGCCCTGGTATCGGTCGGCCTCACCATCCCCATCCTGGTCAATTATCTTGAGACCGGCCTCGTGCCGCGGCTGCCGACCGCGGTGCTGTCGACCGGGCTGATGATCGTGGCGGTGCTTGCCGTATCTTCGGGGCTGGTGCTCGACACCGTGACGCGCGGGCGGCGGGAAATGAAACTGCTCGCCTATCTATCCCAGCCTCCGGTCGGCGAGTAGCAGCAGCGTGTTTAGGCAATGAGCGATTTATCCCTCACCATACTCCCGGAAACGGCGAATGACGCGCAGGCGATCGAGCGGCTGCATGAGCGCACGTTTGGCCCCGGCCGTTTCGTGCTGTCGGCCTATCGCCTGCGCGAGCGTGTCGATCATCTGCTCGATCTCTCCTTTACCGCGCGCATCGGCACGCTGATGGTGGGCTCGGTGCGCCAGCTTCCGATCTGCGTCGGCGACACCAAGGCGCTGATGCTCGGGCCGCTGACCGTCGAGCCGCCATTTCGAAGCCGCGGCGTCGGCCGCGCGTTGCTGGAGCGCGCGCTGAGCGAGGCCAAGGCGAAGCGCCATCGCCTGGTGCTGCTGGTCGGCGACCAGCCCTATTACGGCCGCGTCGGCTTCCAGCAGGTGCCGAAGGGCCGCGCCACCATGCCCGGCCCCGTCGACTACAATCGTCTGCTGGTTGCCGAGCTCGAAAGCGGCGCGTTCGAGGGCGTGTCGGGCACGATCCGCCCGGACTGGGATTATGCGCGATAGGACCTGCACTCGGGCGATGGCGATCGCGACGGGTCGATTCAGGAGCCGCTCGTGCCCGACCGCGGTGGAGTCCTCGGAGCGCGACGCGCCGGCGAGGTCTCTCTGGGGCCTGGCTTTGTGGAAGCGGCATGCGCTTCAGTACTTCGTGACCACCGGGGCGCCCCAGCGATAGTTGATGCTGGCTGTCGCGATGTCGACATTCTGCTGGATGGTGTCAGAACGGGAGATTGCACCCGCCGCCGTAAGATTGAGTGCGCTGCTGCCCATGAACAGATGGTCGTACTCGAACGCCACCGACCAGTTCGGCGCGAAGCCGATCTCGACGCCGGCGCCGACTGTACCGCCCCAGCGGGTTTCGTTGGCGCTGTCGAGCGGGGCGCCAGTCACAGTCAGGAGACCGCTGAACGTGTCGTGGGTGACGGCCGCGCCTCCCTTCACATACCAAAGGACGTTGTTCCAGTCGTAGCCGACTTGCCCGGTGAGGAGGCCGATCGCGTCGATCTTGGTCTGGTTCGATATCTGGGGAGCGATCAGGAACTGGCTGACCTTGGTGCCGCTGATACTCGCCCAATCGCCCTTGCCTTCGACGCCGAGCACAAGGTTGGCCAGTTGCCAGCGATAGCCGGCCTGGCCACCGAACATGAGGCCAATGGAATCATGGCAGCCCTCGGGTCCGTCCGGGACAGTCGGGACGCCGAGAACGCTGGTGTTGGTCCAGCAATTATGGCTCGCGGCGCCGCCGCCGTTTGCGCCGACATAGAAGCCGCTCCAGTCATAGACCGGCCCGGCCAACGGAGGTGCCTTGTAGTAGGTCTGCGCGGGGTGGTCGGCGGCGAAAGCGTAGTCCGGCGTGCCGATCTTTTTCGAGAAGCCGAGGAAAAAGCCGCGGCGCGGACCGTATTGAGGCGCGAACACGCCGATGCCGGTCCCGTCCCGGATCAAGTAGACGGTGTCGAACAGGTTGATGACATCGAAACGAACCGTCATCGGCAACGGGTCACTCGGCAAATAGAAGTCGCGCTTGATGCCAACATTGAACTGGGTATAGGCCGGCACAGTCGAAATATTGGCGTCGCCGTCGCGCAGGCCGCTGCCATAGATCATGTCGGCGCTGAGCTTGGTGCCGCACCATGATATGCCCTGCACGCCGAATGCTTCGGCAGGAGACACGGGACGACCACAAACCGTATAGACCACGCCGGCCGAACCGCTCACGAACTGGTTGTGATCGGTGTAGATCCAGTGTGTCTGCAGATACTGAAACTGGGTGAGGCCGCCAAGGTCCGCCAACGGCGTGCTGCCGAACAGGTATTGGTTCGATACCGGGTCGGTCGCTGTCTGCTGTGCGATCGAGAGGTTGGCGTAGGCCTGGAGATAGTTGCTGCTGTACTTGGCATGGAATTCAACGCCCTCGTTGATGCCGTGGGCATAGTTGAAGGCATCCAGCACCAGCGCCTGGCCGAACAGGCCGTTGTCGATCAGGTCGGTCGCGATCTTGTAATAGACATCGACGCCGAATTCGAGGTTAGTACAATCCTTTCCGTTGGGTGAGGCGCAGCCGAGCGGGACCTTCTGATCGACGCCAGCATCGAAATAATGCGAGCGCTCCGGCTGCACCGGGTCGTTGCCTTGGGCGACGGCCA
This sequence comes from Bradyrhizobium sp., assembly GCA_019243075.1. Classification (GTDB taxonomy): domain Bacteria; phylum Pseudomonadota; class Alphaproteobacteria; order Rhizobiales; family Xanthobacteraceae; genus Bradyrhizobium. Next base: position 4,200 of record JAFAUV010000337.1, on the reverse strand, counting down.
AGTTGCCAGTCGTATTGTTGAACAGGTTGATGTTGGCGGGCGCCGCTTCCACCAGCACCGGCGGCGTAAAGTAGCGCGCATAGCCGGCGTGGAGCGTGGTGTTCTCCAAAGGCTTGTAGGTAAAGCTCAGCCGGGGGCTCAGCTGGTTGGCGTCGACGAATTGATACATCTGATCGAAGCGCAAGCCGGTATTGATGGTGAAGTCGTTGGTGACTTTCCACTCGTCCTGAGCATAGACGCCGGCGAGCCAGCCGACCTTGGAGACATTGTCGGTGATCGAGATGGGCAAAGGGTTGCCGCTGGCATCTGTAAAGCCGCCAAAGCCATTGTCGCTGCCGTCGCAGATCATGCAGGTTTCGACCTGCGAGGTATTGCCGACAAAGACCTGCTCGCCGCTCACGGTGAAGCCGGCGCGGATGGTGTGCGAATCCGTGAGCCGATAGGCGGCATCTCCCTGGAGGCCGTTGGTGTAGGAATTGCGCGTGATATCCGAGGCGATGCCGTTCAGAAGCAGATCGCCGACCGGGTCGGCCCAGAACTTCAGACTGTTATAGCGGGTGAAATAGGACAGCTGGGTATCGAGCCCGTCCTTGGACGTCTGCACCGACAACACGCCGTAGTGGGTGACCTCGTATTGATTTTCGTTGAGCAGCGATGAATTGAAGCTGGTGATGCCGCCGACATTGGTGACTGGCACGGCCGAAGGCGGTGCTTGTCCGATCGGCTGCCCTGGATTGTTGGGAATCTGAAACGCATTGACCGACGTACCCGCGATCAGGCTCACTCTCGTTGTCGGATCGACAACGGCGGACATGAAGGCGAAGCCTTTCTCCTGCTGGGTGAAATCGTGGATCGCGTTATAGGCAGGCGTCGGATTTTCGATTCCAACCGTGTTCTGCAGATAGTTCCCGGTGAAGAAATACTGCACGCCGGGGAAGCAATCTGCGTATGACGGTGCTTTGTAATAGCCGGTCGTTGCCGTGTTCGCCGCGCAGTTGCCGCCAAAAGTGCCGCCATACTCGATGGTTGGCGAGATGGTGCCATGGCTGCCGCCATACAGGCCGACCGAACCGCTGTTGTTGAAGGCGTCGGTGCGCGTCGTGATGTCGAGGACGCCGACGGTGCGGAGGCCGAACTCGGCCGGCAAGGCGCCGACGAGCAGCGACATGTTGCCAACCAGGCCGGTATCGAGAACGCTGCCGAAGCCGGTGACCCCGTCCGGCAGCATCACGCCGTTGATGCGGTATTGGACGTTGGCATGGTCGTTGCGGACATGCAGCAGGCCGCTCGCGGCCGAATCCTGCGAAACGCCAGGAAACTGCAGCATCACCTTTTCGAGCGGCGCGTCGGTGCCCTGCGGGAGATCCGCAATTGTCTGATGGCTGATCGTATCGGAGGCGACGCCGATGGTCGTATAGATGTTGCTGCGGGACTGGTCGAACTTCTCGTTCTGCCCGGCGAGGATCTGCTCGGCAGTCTGCGGTTGGGTCGTTGCCGGCGTAGCTGCACCCTGCCGGGTGGCAACGGGCCCGGTGGGGCTGCCCTGCCTGGCTGCCATGCGCGCGGTCGGACGGTGTCGGGCCTGAATGATCCGCGGCGCGGGAATGTTGACGGGAGGCAAGGAAGATGGGCTAGAGCCCGCCGCCGGGGTCTGCGCAGGGGCGGGCGTTGCGGCGGGAGCCGGCGTTTGGGCAGGAGATGGGGTTGCCGCGGGAGCCGGCGCTTGCGCGAGCGCAGCATCCAGGTTGAGCAGAGCGAGCGCCGCCGCGCCACAGGCGGCAGCAGCCATGGATCGAGAAGAGGGGTCTGACATGGTCCCGTTCCAGTTCAGACGTCCGCGAATTTTGTTCGGGTGGTGTTTTGCCGGACGCCTGCCGTCGACGAGCGACGGATCGATTTTGGAGCATTCCCGACGAACGCCGCGCGGAAGGTGCGCGATCGTCTGGGGTTGATCGTCGATCGGATCAGGAGGCGGGCGGCGCGCGGGGCTGGAAGGCGACACCGGCCGACTTCAGATGGATGAATTCGGCGTCGGTGCTGAGATAGAGAAATTCGACCGCTTCAGGCAGCAGCAGGAGCGGCGGCGTGGCCGACAACATGGTGCTCGCCATCGCCATGACCGCGCAGATTGCGCAGCCGTCCGGACCATTGCGGTCGCCGTCATGCTTGCCCGGCTGTTTCGACCTCGCCAGGCTGTCGGCTTGGCTCTGGACGGCGAGATCGTCATTGTCGACGACTGTGGTGCGCGTGCCGGCGGCCGAAGGCGCGGCGAACGCATGCGAGTGCCCGAACGACAGCGCGAGCTGCACGAACAGCGAAAGCAGCGCCAATCGCGCTCCGTTTCTGACGTTCGAGCGGAACCACTTCATGCGAAACGCATCCCCACATCGGGACGCGATGTCTCATCCGGCCCGATGTTACAATGTAACATCAGCGGGTTTGTCCGCTGCTGTCAACGGAGCCAGCTTTGCGGCAGCAAAATTGCGCGGCGCTGTGATTTTTGCGCCACGGCCAGGCAAGCGGCACGGGCAGAGATTTAACGCCCTTCACGCAGCCACGTCGCGGCGAAGGCACCGAGCAGCAGCAGCAACCCGATCAGGCCAGCAAAGATCGGCAACACGCCGACGCCCTTGACCACACTGGCGTCGCGCATTTTCACGCCCATCCAGCCGTCACCATGGAAGACGCTGGAGGCGCGCACCGGCACGATGCGCGGCAGATCGACCGTCGAGCCACTGGCCACGCGCCTGGCGTCGCCGCCGGTAGCCTGCGTCAAAGGCTCCAGCATCTCCGTCGTGGACGTCACCTCCGAAAATTCCTTCGGATTGGTCGGGCCGACATTGATCAGCGCCTTCAGCGTGCCGTCGGTCGCCTGCCACAGCCCCAATTCGTTGGCCGGAATGGTGGCGCGCCATTCGCCGGGGTCGCCGGCGGTGAGGGCCAGTTCCTTGCTGGCGCCGGAGGGTGAGGTGACGGTCACCGGCGCAACGGTGTCGCCCATGGTCTGGCGGATCACCTGCAGATCCTTGCCCTGCACCTGCAGCCGCAGCGCCTCTTCGTCGAGGTCAGGCTGCTTCATCAGCCAGTGCGACATGCGCCTGAGCAGATCGAGATGCGGGCCGCCGCCCTCATAGCCGCGCGCCCACAGCCAGATGTGATCGGTGAGCAGCAGCGCGACGCGGCCTTCGCCGAAGCGCGACAACAGCAGCAGCGGCTCGCCGTCGGCGCCCGTCATGACCGGCGGGGTGATCGCGTTGCGCGTGTCGACTGTGCGGAAGAAGCGGCTCCAATGCGGCGGGTCGCTGGCCGAGCCCTCCAGCCCGCGGGTCACCGGATGGCGTTTGCCGGCATCCGTCAGCTTTGCGTAGAACGGCTTTTCGGTCACGCCGACCGGTTCTGCCGGCAACACCGAATCCAGCGGCGTGCGCCAGATGCTGGTATTCGACGCATAGTCCGGACCGGCCGAGACCAGCACCGCGCCGCCCGAGCGCACGTAACGCGCGATATTGTCGAAATAGGCGATCGGCAGCACGCCCTGGCGGGCGTAGCGGTCGAAGATGATCAACTGGAATTCGTTGATCTTCTGCTGGAACAATTCGCGGGTCGGAAACGCGATCAGCGACAGCTCGTTGATCGGCGTGCCGTCCTGCTTCTCCGGCGGACGCAGAATGGTGAAATGCACGAGATCGACGCTGGCGTCCGACTTCAGAAGATTGCGCCAGGTGCGTTCGCCCGAATGCGGCTCGCCCGAGACTAACAGCACGCGCAGCTTGTCGCGCACGCCGTCGATCGCGACCACCGCGCGGTTGTTGACCAGCGTCAGCTCATTGTCGAGGGGCGAAGCCTCGATCTCGACGAGGTTGGGGCCGGCATGCTTGATGTCGATATCGACGCTGGAGCTCTGCCCGCTCTGCAGCGTGCGCTCGCTGATGGTCTCGCCATCGCGGCGGATCACCACTTTGGCGCGCTCGCCGGTGACGCCCTGGTCATCGAGCCGGTAGGTGATGGTTTGGCTCTGGCCGACGATGCCGAAGCGCGGAGCGGCCGTGATCGCGATCCGGCGATCCCGTTCGCCCTTCTGGCCGGTGATCAACGCTTGCACCGGCGCCTGAAAGCCGAGCGCGGCGGCGTTCGCCGGAATGTCGTGGACGCGGCCGTCGGTGATCAGGAAGGCGCCGGCGACGCGATCGACCGGCACGT
>JAFAUV010000293.1 GCA_019243075.1 Bradyrhizobium sp. | reverse complement strand
ACTGATCGGACCCTGGTTGATTCCCATCGAAGCCCTCTTAAGCCTTTGGCCGCCCCGGCTCTTTTCTAATTAATTGCAATAAGCCCAATTGCCAGTCTATGTCGCTTTTTCCGATCCCCGCAGCATAAATCTGGCGGCAAAGGCGCTTCCGCAAGAAATCGCAATTTCGTGCCGGGACGATCCCGCCCTGTTGCAGTTTGTGTCGTTCCACGCGTGGCTTACGAAATGGCGTGACGCCCGCTATACCGGGCTGTCCCGTTGGCCAGCGAGGGGCAGGTTTTCCGGATGCGCGCAATTCCATTCGTCCTGATTTTGTGCAGTGCATTCGCGCTGGCTCAGGCGCGCGCGGATGAGCCGGCGAAAGAGACCATCGAACATGGCAAGGCGCTGGTCGTGGCCGGCGATTGCACGAGCTGCCATACCGCCGACCCGGCCCACCCCTTTGCCGGCGGCAAGCGCATCGACACGCCGTTCGGCGCGTTCTATTCGCCCAACCTCACGCCCGATCGCGACAACGGAATCGGCGGCTGGAGCGATGACGATTTCTATCGCGCGCTGCGTTACGGCGTGGCGCCGAGCGGCTCGCTTTATTATCCGGCCTTCCCCTATCCGAACTTCACCAGGATGACGCGCGACGACATTTTGGCGGTGCGCGCCTATCTTGCGACGCTGGCGCCGGTATCGAACCGGGTGCCGCCGCCGGCCTTGCGCTTTCCCTTCAATTTTCGCGTGCTGATGCGGGGCTGGAATTACCTGTTCTTTCGCCCGGGCATTCTGGAGCCCGACCAGAGCAAGGGCGCGGACTGGAACAGGGGCCGTTATCTGGTGGAAGGGCTCGGCCATTGCGGCGCCTGCCATACGCCGAAGAACGTCCTCGGTGCCGATCGGCGCGGGCACGGCTTTGCGGGCGGCCTGGTCGGCGGCTGGTTCGCGCCCCGGCTCGACGGCGCCGAGCGCAGCGGGCTGAAGTCGTGGAGCGCCAGTGACATCGTCGAATATCTGCAAAGCGGCCGCAACGGCAAAAGCCATGCCGACGGGCCGATGGCCGAGGTCGTGGTCAACTCCACCTCGAAGATGAGCGAGCGCGATGTCGGGGCAATCGCGGCCTATCTGAAAAGCCTGCCGGCGGGCGCGGCGGAGCCGCGGGGGCCGGCACCGACGGAAGCGGAAATGGCCGCCGGCAAGGACGTCTACGCCCACAATTGCATCGCTTGCCATGAAGCCGACGGCTCGAGTTCGCCCCGGGTCTATCCGCCGCTCAATGGCAACGCACTGCTGCAGTCTGCCGACCCCTCCTCCACGCTGCGCATCATTCTCGACGGCGCGCAGACGGTGACGACGCCGCGTGCGCCGAACACGGGATCGATGCCGGCCTATGCCAAGGATCTTTCGGACCGGGAGATCGCCGATGTCACCAACTACATCCGCAACTCCTTTGGCAATGCCGCGCTGGTGGTGACCGCGGAGCAGGTGGCGAACGCGCGCAAGCGATAGTTGCGATCGCGGGATGGTGCGCACGGCGCTTTCGGAGATTGCCACCCTTCGCAACGCGGCGTGGGTTCCGCAGACCTTCCGGCATTTGCGGGAACATATGTTGAGCAACACCCGTGGCGGGAACAGTTGGCAGGCACCGGCGGTTGTCTACGACCAAAGGAGGAACCGAGCCATGACCAACCAACACATTCCGAACGATCCCTACGAACCCGATCGGTCCGGCCTGAGCGCCGACAATTTCGGCCGCCAACAGCGCTTCGATACCGATATGCAGGTCGATCCGGAGCTGCAGGAAGGCCCGGCCTCGTCAAGCAGGATCGCGCTGTTCGCGGTCGGGATCGCGATCATTCTCGGCGCGGTGTTCTACGGGCTCAACAATTCAAACGTGAAGGAAGCCCAGACCGGTGCGCCGACACAGACCGCGCAGCAGTCCTCGCCGACGCCTTCCGGCATGCGTGACGTGACGCCCGGACCGAATAGCCAGCCGGGCATGACCACGGGCTCGGCAACCAACCGCCCGACGCCGCCGCAATCTTCGCCGCGGGGCACCGAGATCGACCGCTCGGCCAATCCGCCCGCGAACACCAACGACAACAAGTAGGCGAGTTGACGTCCGCGCGTCGCGGAGCACTCCGCGATGCGCTTTGGTACTCACCCAAACATTTTATTGAGCTCGCCGCCGGGATAGCCGCTGGCGAGTTCGGTAAATGTCCCCTTCTCCGCCATCTCCCTGGCGGCTTTCATGAAGCCGCCCCAGGCCGTGCGCGCCAGCGAACCGCCGACGCTGATGCGGCGCACGCCGAGTTGCTCGGCCTCTGGCAGCGACAGGCCTGACGCGCCGATCAGGAGATTGACGGGCTTTGGATGCACCGCCTTCACGACGGCAGCAATGTCTTCCTTCGTCTTGATGCCGGGCGCGTAGAGGCAATCCGCGCCGGCCTCCGAATAGGCTTGGAGCCGCTCGATCACGACCTTCAGGTCGGTGA
>JAFAUV010000415.1 GCA_019243075.1 Bradyrhizobium sp. | reverse complement strand
CCCGCCATCGAGCGGCGGTATCGGCATCATGTTAAAGACCGCCAGCAGGACATTGATAACGACGGCATTTTTGAGATTGTCTGCCACCCATTGCGCATAATCGGCGGGAATGGCGGGAAGCAGATGAAATCCGGCTGCTGCGGCCAGCGCCAGCAGGATATTGGTGGCGGGACCCGCCAGCGCCACCATGATCATGCCAAGCCTTGGATCACGCAGCGCGCGGAAATTCACCGGTACCGGTTTGGCATAGCCGAACAGAAATGGCGAATGGGTGAACAGCAGCATGGCCGGCAACAGCAGCGTCCCGAAGGGATCGATGTGCCGGATCGGATTGAAGCTGACCCGTCCCAGATTCCAGGCCGTGTCGTCGCCGAACCGATGCGCGACAAAGCCGTGCGCAGCCTCATGGAAGGTGATGGCGATGACAAGCGGGATCACCCAGACGGAAAGCGTGTAAAGGTTCATGGATGATGGACCATCTCGCCTGATCTTTTTGGCCGGGCCGGGTTTCGAGCCCTGGCCGCCGGCGGCCGTTCGCTCGATATCGCCAGACGCAAATGATCCGCCAGCAGCACGCCGGCATCCGACAGATTGGTGGCCCGGTGCAGGCAGATATCGGCGGCCGGCAGCCCCGGCAAACCGTCGCGCTCCGACAAAGGGCGAAGCCGCGACGGAAACGTGCCGGATTTGACCACCGTGACCGCAAGTCCTTGCGCCGCAATCGACTCGACGGCGGCGAGGCTATGGCTGACAAAGGCGAGGCGCCAGCGTCGCTTCGCCGCATCCAGCGCTTCCATCGCCCAGCGGCGGAACAGGCAGCCCTGCGGATAGAGCGCGACCGGCAGCGGATCCTGCTCCTCGACCGGATGCTCGGCGCTGGTGGCCCAGACCGCCTGCTCGCGGCAAAGAAATTCGCCATCGCCGCGCCCGGCCGGATGCATGGCGATGACGAGGTCGTAGGCCTTGCCAAGCCTCGCCGGCATCGACGATGTCAGCCCGGTCTCCATCTCGACATGGATCAGCGGATAGCCGGCGAGGAAGCTCGCGAGCAGCGGCGGCACGACCGAGGTGCCGTAATCATCCATCACGCCGAGCCTCACTACGCCCTCGATCTTGCGCTCGCGCAGATGCGCGACCGCTTCATCGTTGAGCGACAGAAGGCGACGGGCATAGCCGAGCAGGCCCTCGCCGGCGGGGCTCAGATCGACATTCGCCTTGGTCCGGTGAAAAAGTTCGACGCCGAGCCGATGCTCCAGCCGCTTGATCTGCATGCTAATGGCCGATTGCGTCCGGTTCAGCCTCGCGGCCGCTCGCGTAAACGATCGCTGCTCGGCGACCGCCAGGAAAGCCTGCAGCAGTTCGGGATCGAGAGTAGGCGGCTTCATCACGGAACGTTATTTATCTCATCAAGTAAATTCGATTTCGTGATTTGTAGCGCCTCTTTAATGTTGGCTGCAAGCTGGAAGTGAGGGCTGACAGGATGGGGGAAAGCTGGGGCGTGTGGGCTGCGGTGCTGTCGAGCGCCCTGGGCGGCACATCGATCGGCGCCACGCGGTATCTGGTCCCTGCAATCGACCCGCTCGCTATCGGCTCGTTCCGCTTCGGCATCGGATTTCTGATGCTCCTGCCGGTCGCCTGGTGGAAAGGCGGCCCATGCCCCGCGCGGCGCGACTGGCCCGGCACGGCCGGACTTGGCATGCTCTACTTTGCGCTGTTTCCGATCCTGTTCAACGCGTCGCTGATCTTTACCACGGCCGCGCGAGGTGCCCTGGCGCTATCGACATTACCGCTCCTGACGATGCTGGTCGGCGCCGCGATGGGCAGCGAAGCGCTGACCGCGCGCAAAACGATTGGCGTCTTCGTCGCGATGCTCGGCGTCGCGCTCGCGCTGGTCTCGGGTCTAGCGACCGCACCCGACGGCGCCTGGCGCGGCGATTTGCTGATGGTCGCGGCCGCACTTTGCATGGCGCTCTACAGCATCTGGTCAAAGCCGCTGATCCGTCGCTCCGAGCCCATTCGTTTCACCGCAGTTTCGATGGGCGTCGGGGCCGCCTGCCTGATCGCGCTGTCCTGGCGGCGCGGCAGCTTCGAGCCCGTGGCTTCCTTCGGCCCGGCGCAATGGGGCGCTGCGTTCTACCTCGGCGCTTTCGGCGCCGCGCTCACCTTCTATCTCTGGGCTTTCGCGCTGGAGCGAACCACGCCGACGCGCGTGGCGATCTCGGTCACCGTCAACCCGATCACGGCCTCCCTGGTCGGCGCGACGCTGCTGCACGAGCCGCTCGGCTGGAACCTCATCCTCGGCATCGTGACGGTCTTCGCCGGCATCTGGATCGCGACGACGACGACAAGGCGCGCAGCCTTTACCGCAAATTAATGCAATGGGCCTCCAGATTGCGCTTCGCGCGAAGGCACAAGCGGAAACTGGTTCCATGTTCAGAGACGGCACCTATTCGGCATGGTTCAGGACGGCGACCGGCGAGGGCACCGGGATCGTGCATTGTTTCGACGGCAAAATCCGAGGTCGTGACAGCATTCTTTCCTACGACGGCACCTACGAGACCGCGGGTGACCACTTTAGCGCCATCGTCAGAACCAGGCGGCATACGGCGGGCCATGCGACCCTCTTCGGCATCGATGATGTGGAGCTGAAGCTTGAGGGGACCGTGCTCGGCAACACAGCTCAATGCACCGGAACGGTCGACGTCGCGCCCGGCCTGACCCTCGAGGTCACGCTCATTCCCTGTGAGGGGCAACCTTCGATCGCCGCACCGCCGGCGGCGCCAAGGCTCGACCGCAACAAGCTGCCAAAGCTGCCGAAGCTTTCACGGGGACGCTGAGCCTCTCACTGAATCTGCGGGATTTTCACCCTCGCAAGCAGCTCCCTGTAGAACTCGACATTCTCGGCGATGCGCGCCTTCGCGGCCTCAGGCCCTTCGGCGGTAGGTAGGAAGCCGAGATCGACGAGGCGCTTCTTGATGTCGTCGCGTGCGATGACCTTGAGCGCCGCGTTGCCGAGGCGTTCGATCTCGGCTGGCGGCGTGCCCGGCGGCGCAAGGAAGAAATGCTGGTTGCTGAGACTGACGTCGGAATAACCGAGCTCCTTGAAGGTCGGCACGTCTGGAAGCGTGGGCCATCGCTCATCCGTGCTCAGCGCGATGCCTTTCATGGTGCCCGCGCGGATCTGCGCCTGGGCACCTGGCAGCGCTGTCGCCAGGATATCGACCGTGCCGCTCATCAGGGCCTGCGTCGCCGGGCCGCCGCCGTTGTAAGGAATATTTGTCACCGCCGCGCCGGTCGTGAGCTTGAACAGCTCCATCATCAGCTGCGGCGTGGTCCCGTTGCCGGGACTGGAATAGTTGAACTTCTGCGGCTCGGCCTTGGCGCGCGCGATCAGGTCGGCCAGCGAATTGATGCCGCCTTGCTTGGGGGTCACCGCGAACACATTAGGCGCGGCCGGTAGCAGGCCGATCGGTTCGAGCTTGCTGTAGTCGTAGGAAACGTTCTGGTACAGCGATGGATTGACGACGAAGGCGCTGGTGGTGATCAGCAGCGTGCGGCCGTCAGGCTTGGCGCGCGCGACTTCGCTGGTCCCGATATTGCCGCCGGCCCCGGCGTGATTTTCGACGATCACCGTCTGCTGCAATGCCTCCTGCAAAGGTGCTTGGAGCAAGCGCGCCAGCAGGTCCGCCGAGCCAGCGGGTGCGAAGGGAATGACAATGCGAACAACGCCGCCCAGGCTTTGCGCCAGCGCCGTGTTCGGCTTAGCGCCACAGATCGCCGCCAGCGCAATGGCCAGTGCCAGTTTTCCTTGCCGCATAGGTCCCTTCCGCGCCCGCGGTGCTCCCGGCCTTTGCCAAGGCGCCGGATCGATCAGCGCCAACGAAGGTCCAAGCGCCACGACGGCCGCAAACTCCCGCGACGCCGCTGGCTGATGCAGCCTTAGTACGTCGCCCGACCGCCGGAAATGTCGAACACCGCGCCGGTCGAGAAGGCGCAATCCTCAGAGGCGAGCCATGCCACCATGGCAGCCAGCTCTTCCACCAGCACGAAACGGTTCTTCGGGATTTTCGACAGCATGAAATCGATGTGCTGCTGGGTGAGCTGGTCGAAGATCGCGGTCTTGGCCGCCGCCGGCGTCACCGCGTTGACGAGGATGTCATGCGCGGCAAGTTCCTTGCCGAGCGATTTGGTCAGCGCGATCAGACCGGCTTTCGACGCGGAGTAATGCGCGGCATTCGGATTGCCTTCCTTGCCGGCGATCGAGGCGATGTTGACGATGCGGCCGTATTTGGCGGCAATCATGCTGGGGACGATTGCCTTGCAGCAGATGAACGGTCCATCGAGATTGATGCGCAAAACCTTGCGCCATTCGTCGAGGTCGGTCTCCCATACCGTCCTGTTGACGCCGGCGATGCCGGCATTGTTGACGAGGATATCGATCTTGCCGAACGCCTTCAGCGTCGCCTCGCGCGTGGCTTCCACCGCGGCGAGGTCGCTGACATCGACCTTGAAGGCCGATACCGTATTGCCGATTTCCTGCGCGGTCTTTTCCGCCAGCGCCTCATCGAAATCCCAGATCGCGACCTTGGCGCCGGATTCGACGAAGCGCTCGGTGATGGCGCGGCCAAAGCCCTGCGCGCCGCCGGTGACGACGGCCGCCCGGCCGTTGAGATCGATCTTGTTCTTGCCCATGATTGTCTCCCTAAAGCGTCGTCTCCCCATTCCCTTTTCGCACAAAGACGGGGAGAGGTGAATCAAAGCGTCCAGCCGCCGTCGATGACGTGGGCGACGCCGGTCGTGAACGCGCTTTCGTCGCTGGCCAGGTACAACGCGAGCGAGGCGATCTCTGCCGCGGTGCCGAGCCGGCCCATCGGCTGCCGCGCCACGAACATCTCGCGTCCACCGGGGCCGGCGGTCGCCGCGCGTTGCAGCATCGAAGGCGTCTCGACGGTGCCGGGGCAGATGCAATTGCAGCGAATGCGCTGGCCGACGAAGTCGCAGGCGACCGAGCGGGTCAGCGCCGCGACCGCGGCCTTGGTCGCGCCGTAGACGTAACGGTTCGGCGCGGCCTTCACCACGCCGGCGGCGGACGCGATGTTCACGATCGAGCCGCCGCCGCCTTCCAGCATCGCCGGCAGGAACCCGCGGATCGTGCGATGCATCGATTTGACATTGAGGTCGAAGGAGAAATCCCAGTCGTCGTCGGAGCAATCGAGGATGGTGCCGTGATGCACGAAGCCGGCGGCGTTGAGCAGCACGTCGACCTTGCCGACGCGCTTGGCCATGGCTGCAACGTCGGCACTGCTGCGCGCATCGAGCCTCGCCACTTCGGCGACGCCTTCGCCTCTGAGCGTCGCAAGGCCCTTCTCGTCGATATCGGTCGCGAATACGTTCGCGCCCTCGCGCGCGAACGCAACCGCACAGGCGCGGCCGATCCCGGCGGCGGCTGCGGTGACGAAGGCGCGTTTGCCCTTGAGGCGGTCTGACATACTTTTTTCCTTCAGCTTTTGAATTGTTTTCGGTGTCATGCGCGAGCTTGACCCGCGCATCCATCTTCTCAAGAAAGCTGGATTGCCGGGTCAAGCCCGGCAATGACAATTCAGTGGCTCAGTGATTATCCCGCGCCACGCCGACCTTGCCGGCGATGTCGTGGTAGCGCGTCGCAAGCTCCATGCAGGCGCCGGTGGCGTGCTGGCCGACGGTCGAGCGATAGAGCTCCTGCCACGGCGTCTGGTTGGCCGGATGCGGGAAGCCACCCTTGGCCTTGAGATCGGCGCGCCGCTTCCTGATCTCCTCGCCGGAGATCAGGATGTTGGCCGAGCCCTTGTTCAGATCGATGCGAACCTGGTCGCCGGTCTTGAGGATCGCTAGTCCGCCGTCGGCCGCGGCCTCCGGCGACGCGTTCAGGATCGACGGCGAGCCCGAGGTGCCGGATTGCCTGCCGTCGCCGATACAGGGCAGGGCGAGAATGCCGCGTTTGATCAGCGCGGCCGGCGGCTGCATGTTCACCACCTCGGCGCCGCCGGGATAGCCGATCGGGCCGGTGCCGCGGATGAAGAGCATGCAGTGCTCGTCGATGCCGAGCGAGGGATCGTCGATCCGCTCGTGATAATCCTCCGGCCCCTCGAACACGATGGCGCGGCCTTCGAAGGCGTTCGGGTCCTTCGGATTGCTCAGATAGCGGTCGCGGAATTCTTTGGAGATCACGCTGGTCTTCATGATCGCGGAATCGAAGAGATTGCCGCGCAGCACCAGGAAGCCGGCGTCGTTCACCAGCGGCTTGTCGTAGCTCCAGATCACGTCGCCATCCGGCGTTGCCGCGTCGCGGCAATTGTCACCCATGGTGCGGCCGTTCACCGTCATCGCATCCTCGTGGATGCGCTTGTGCTTCATCAGTTCGCGCACCACGGCCGGCACGCCGCCGGCGCGGTGATATTCCTCGCCGAGATAGAAGCCGGCCGGCTGCATGTTGACGAGGAGGGGCACGTCGTGGCCGTGCTTCTGCCAGTCGTCGATCGACAGCTCCACGCCGATGTGACGGGCGAGTGCGTTGATGTGGATCGGGGCATTGGTCGAGCCGCCGATCGCGGAATTGACCACGATGCAGTTCTCGAACGCCTTGCGCGTCAGGATGTCCGATGGCTTCAAGTCCTTCCAGACCATCTCGACGATGCGCTTGCCGGTCTCGTAGGCGATCTGTCCGCGCTCGCGATAGGGCGCGGGGATCGCGGCGCAGCCCGGCAGCGACATGCCGAGCGCTTCGGCGAGCGAGTTCATCGTGGAGGCGGTGCCCATGGTATTGCAATGGCCGACCGAGGGCGCCGAAGATGCCACGATCTCCATGAACTCCTCGTAGTCGATTTCGCCGGCGGCGAGCCGCTCGCGCGATTTCCAGACCACCGTACCGGAGCCGGTGCGCTCGCCCTGATGCCAGCCATTGAGCATCGGTCCGCCCGAGAGCACGATGGCGGGCAGATTGACGGTCGCGGCCGCCATCAGGCAGGCCGGCGTGGTCTTGTCGCAGCCGGTGGTCAGCACCACGCCGTCGAGCGGATAGCCGAACAGGATTTCGACCAGGCCGAGATAGGCGAGGTTGCGGTCGAGCGCCGCCGTCGGGCGTTTGCCGGTCTCCTGGATCGGGTGGGTGGGGAACTCCATGGCAATGCCGCCGGCCTCGCGAATCCCTTCCCGGACCCGGTGTGCCAATTCGAGATGGTGGCGGTTGCACGGCGAGAGGTCGTTGCCGGTCTGCGCGATGCCGATGATCGGCTTGCCGGACTGAAGCTCCTGCCTGGTCAGACCGTAATTGAGGTAGCGCTCCAGATAGAGCGCGGTCATGCCCGGATTGGTGGGATCGTTGAACCATTCGCTGGAGCGGAGTTTGCGCCTGGCGACGCCGGTAAGCGGCTTGTTCATGTTTTCTCCCGCAGCGCACACGCGTTCATATCATGCGCCTGTTACGACCGATTTTACATGCCACTGATTGGTTCGCAATCGAAGTGGCAAGCATTGAATTTTACGACTTTGATCCAACGACATCGCCGCAAAAGTCTGGTAAGACCCGTGCCAATAAAAGCAAGTCCGCGGCACCGATCGCGGGGCAGATTCTGACGAGTTGGGAGGGGAATGGATGTCGTCCGTCCAGATTCGCGACGTGCGGAAGTCGTTCGGTAGCTTCGAGGTCCTGCACGGCGTGACCATCCCGATCGAGGACGGCGAATTCGTCGTGCTGGTCGGCCCTTCCGGCTGCGGCAAGTCGACGTTGCTGCGGATGCTCGCCGGGCTGGAAAACATCACCTCCGGGACGATCTCGATCGGTGAGCGCGTGGTCAACAATGTCCAGCCCAAGGAGCGGGACATTGCGATGGTATTCCAGAACTATGCGCTCTATCCGCATATGACGGTTGCCAATAATATGGGCTTCTCGCTGAAGCTGCGCGGGGCGAGGCCGGACGAGATCAAGAAGGGCGTGGCGCGCGCCGCCGAGATCCTGTCGCTGACCCCTTTGCTCGACCGCTATCCCCGGCAATTGTCCGGCGGCCAGCGCCAGCGCGTCGCCATGGGAAGGGCCATCGTTCGCGATCCCCAGGTGTTCCTGTTCGACGAGCCGCTCTCCAATCTCGACGCCAAGCTGCGCGTCGCCATGCGGACCGAGATCAAGGAGCTGCACCAGCGGCTCAAGACCACCACCGTCTACGTCACCCACGATCAGATCGAGGCCATGACCATGGCCGACAAGATCGTGGTGATGCATGACGGCATTGTCGAGCAGATCGGCTCGCCGCTCGAGCTTTACGACAGGCCGGACAACCAGTTCGTCGCCGGCTTCATCGGCTCGCCCGCGATGAACTTCCTCAAGGGCAAGGTCGCCGTGAATGGCGTGGCGGCGTTCGAGGGGCCGAACGGCGTCCGGCTGCCGCTGAAGTCCGCGCCCGCCAATTCCGACGGCCAGCCCGCGATCTATGGCGTGCGGCCGGAGCACTTCACCATCGCCGATGACGGCGCCGAGGCCGAGATCGTCGTGGTCGAGCCGACCGGCTCGGAGACCCAGGTGTTCGCCAAGCTCGGCGGCGAGCAGGTGGTTGCGGTGTTCCGCGAACGGCATCGGTTCAATCCTGGCGACAAGGTCCGCCTGAAACCCGATCCGTCCCTGGTGCATCTGTTCGACGACGCCAGCGGCAAGCGGCTCAACGCATAGAAACAACGCCTAGAGAAGAAGAACAAACCAAAGCAAGAACGCCAAGCATAGTTCAGAGGGAGACGAGACGATGCAGGACTTTACCCGCCGCGCTTTGCTTCAGGGAGGCACCGCGCTGACGGCAGCCGGGATGCTGACCGGTGCTGCGCTGTTCGACTTCGCCAAGGCCTGGGCGCAGTCGGCGCCATGGAAGGCGGAGCCGGGCGCCAAGCTGACCGTGATGCGCTGGAAGCGCTTCGTGCCGGCGGAGGACGATGCGTTCAATGCCATGGTTGCGGCCTTCAAGGCGGCCACCGGTACCGAGATGAACGTGTTCTCCGAATCCTTCGAGGACGTGCAGCCCAAGGCCTCGGTCGCCGCCAACACCGGCTCCGGCCTCGACCTCGCCTGGGGCCTGCACACGCTGCCGCAGCTGTTCCCGACCAAGGTCCTGAAGATGAACGACGTCGCCGATTACCTTGGCAAGAAATATGGCGGCTGGACCGAAGCGGCGGCGAAGACCTGCAAGCAGGGCGATGACTGGCTCGGCATTCCCGTCGCCACCGTTGGCGGCTATCTCACCTATCGCAAATCCGCGATCGAAAAGGCCGGCTTCAAGCAGGTGCCGTCCGACTTTCCCGGCTATCTCGAACTCTGCAAGGCCCTGAAGGCGAACAATACGCCGGCGGGCTTTGCGCTCGGCCACGCCACCGGCGATGCCAATGCCTGGGTGCACAACGTGCTCTGGGGCCATAACGCCTGGACCGTGAACGAAAAGGATCAGGTCGTCATCAACTCGCCGGAAACGGTGAAGGCGCTGGAATACGCCAAGGCGCTCTCGGACACCTTCATTCCCGGCGTTGCCTCATGGAACGATTCTTCCAACAACAAGGCGTTTCTCTCCGGCGAGCTTTTCCTCACCTCGAACGGCATCTCGATCTACATCGCTGCCAAGGACGATCCCGCCAAGAAGGAACTGGCCGAGGACATCGACCACGCGCTGTGGCCGGTCGGCCCGATCGGCAAGCCGACCGAATTGCAGCTCGCTGTGCCGATCCTCGCCTTCAACTTCACCAAATATCCGCAAGCGGCAAAGGCTTTCATCGCCTTCATGCTGGAGAAAGAGAACTTCGAGAAGTGGCTGTCCGGCGCGCGGGGCTATCTCACCCAGACGCTCAACGCCTATGACAGCGCTGCGATATGGACCGCCGACCCCAAGAACGCGGTGTTCGGCCAGGCCTCCAAGCGTGCGCTGCCGGCCTCCGGCATTGGCACGCCCGGCGAGAAGGCCGCAACCGCGATCGCCGACTTCATCGTGGTCGACATGTTCGCCAACTACTGCACGGGCGCCAAGGACGCCAAGGGCTCGATTGCCGACGCCGAGCGTCAGCTCAAGCGGATCTATCGCGCGTGATTTCAGGAAAGGGGGCGGGCGGCAGGTGACTGCCGCCCGGTTCAGTTAACTCCACTCGGGAACTCGCCATGGCCGACCTTGCCCTTGCTCCCCAGCACGCCAAACGCGAAATTCGCGAAGCCACGGCCTGGGATCAGCTCAAGCACAACAGGAACTTTCTCGGCTTCTGGTTCATGCTGCCGGCGATGGCGTTCCTGATCTTCTTCTTGGCCTATCCGCTGGGGCTCGGCATCTGGCTGTCGTTCACAGACACCCGCATCGGCCGCCTCGGCCATTTCATCGGCACCGAAAACTACGAATGGCTCTGGGACGACGCCATCTTCTGGCTCTCGGTGTTCAACACGCTGCTCTATACCTTCGTCGCCAGCGCCTTCAAATTCGCGATCGGGCTTTATCTTGCGCTCTTGTTGAACGAGAACATGCCGTTCAAGGCGCTGTTGCGCGCCGCCGTGCTGATCCCCTTCATCGTGCCGACCGTGCTGTCGGCGCTGGCGTTCTGGTGGATCTTCGATTCGCAATTCTCGATCATCTCCTGGTCGCTGAAGCATCTTGGCCTGATCACCCAGAACATCAATTTCCTCGGAGACACGACCTGGGCGCGGATCTGCGTGATCTTTGCCAATATCTGGCGCGGCGTACCGTTCGTCGCGATCACGCTGCTCGCTGGCCTGCAGACCGTGCAGCCCTCGCTCTATGAGGCCGCGACGCTGGACGGCGCCACGAGCTGGCAGCGCTTTCGCCACATCACCTATCCCTTGCTGACCCCGATCATCGCGGTCGTGATGACCTTCTCGGTGCTGTTCACCTTCACCGACTTCCAGCTCATCTGGGCCATGACCCGCGGCGGCCCGGTCAACGCCACGCACCTGATGGCGACGCTGTCGTACCAGCGCGCGATCATCGCCGGGCAATTGGGCGAGGGCGCCGCGATCTCGAGCGCCATGATCCCGTTCCTGCTCGCTGCAATCATGATCTCCTGGTTCGGCCTGCAACGCCGCAAATGGCAGCAGGGGGAAAGCAATGACTGATCCCGCGGTGTTGTTGTTTTTTGGGCGAACGGGGCAGGCCCCGCGCGCGCTGCCGCAAACGGCAGCAGGGGGAGAACGATGACTGATCTCCCCGCCAACAAGGTCGACCTCAAGACCATCCTCGCGACACCGAAGCGGGTCGATAACAGCGAGGGCATGAGCTATCTGCAATCGCTGCCCCGGCGGATCGTAACCGTCTATCTGCCGCTCTCGATCATCGTCGTCATCCTGTTGTTTCCGTTCTACTGGATGGGGCTGACCTCGATAAAGCCGGACGACCAGCTCCTCGATCTCGACAGGTACAATCCGTTCTGGACCTGGAATCCGACGCTGAAGCATTTCCACAAGCTGTTGTTCGAAAGCTATTACCCGCACTGGCTGTGGAACACGATGTATGTTGCCGTCTGCGCCACTATTCTCTCGATCATCGCGAGCGTGCTCGCGGCCTATGCCATCGTGCGCCTGCGCTACAAGGGCGCGAACCTCGTCGGCGGCCTGATCTTTCTCGCCTATCTCGTGCCGCCGTCAATCCTGTTCATCCCGCTGGCGACCGTCGTGTTCCAGTACGGCCTGTTCGATTCGCCGTTGGCGCTGATCCTGACCTATCCGACCATCCTGATCCCGTTCTCGACCTGGCTGTTGATGGGCTATTTCAAGACCATTCCCTTCGAACTGGAGGAATGCGCGCTGATCGACGGCGCGAGCCGCTGGCAGATCCTGATCAAGATCGTGCTGCCGCTGGCCGTTCCGGGGCTGATCTCGGCCTTCATCTTCTGCTTCACGCTGTGCTGGAACGAGTTCATCTACGCGCTGACCTTCCTGCAATCC
>JAFAUV010000405.1 GCA_019243075.1 Bradyrhizobium sp. | reverse complement strand
TATCGTGCGAACGAAACCATCAAGGACACCTGGTTCCTGCCCGATGGCCGCGCGCTCGGCGTCATCACCACACCCAATCCCGAGGGCGGCGTCACCTATCTGTTCGACGACGTCACCGAAAGCCTCAACCTTGCGCGGCAGTTCGACCGGCTGAACCGGGTGCAGCGCGAGACCCTCGACGGCCTCGCCGAGGGTGTCGCCGTGTTCGGCTCCAACGGCCGCGCGCAATTGTTCAATCCGGCCTTTGCCAAAATGTGGAAGCTGTCGGATGAGGCGCTGCGCGAGCAGCCGCATATCGACACCGTGGAAACCTGGTGCAAGCCGCTGTTCGACGACGCCACCGCCTGGCGCTCGATCCGCGAGGCGATCACGGCGATCGAGAGCCGCACCGACATGGAGATCAAGCTCGAGCGCAAGGATGGCAGCGTGCTCATTTGCATGAGCGCGCCGCTTCCCGACGGCGCCACCATGCTGACCTTCCAGGACATCACCGACACCGAGAATGTCGAGCGGGCCTTGCGCGAGAGCAACGACGCGCTGAAGGCCGCCGACCAGATGAAGATCGACTTCGTCCATCACGTCTCCTATGAGTTGCGCGCGCCGCTCACCACCATCATCGGCTTTGCGCATTTCCTGTCCGACCCCGCGACCGGACCGCTGACGCCGAAGCAGGCCGAATATCTCGATTACGTCACCAAATCGACCAATGCGCTGCTCGCGCTGACCAACAACATCCTCGATCTCGCCACCATCGATGCCGGCGCGATGAAGCTGGAACTCGGCCCGGTCGATATCGGCAAGGCGATTGCCGCCGCCGCTGAGGGCCTCCAGGACCGGCTCGCCACCGACCGCATCCGCCTCGAGGTTGAGGCCGATCCCGATATCGGGACATTCGTCGGCGACGAACGGCGCGTGGTGCAGGTGCTCTATAACCTGCTGGCGAACGCGGTCGGCTTCTCGCCGCAGGATGCCAGCGTCGGCATCAGTGCCAAGCGCACCGATCGCAGCGTGGTCTTCACCGTCACCGATTCCGGTCCCGGCATGCCGCCGGAGGTCCGGGACCGGGCGTTCGACATGTTCGAGAGCCATCCCCAGGGGTCGCGACACCGCGGCGCCGGGCTCGGCTTGTCGCTGGTGCGCTCCTTTGTCAAACTGCATGGCGGCGACGTGCGCTTCGCACCGCCGGCCGGCAAAGGAACCACGGTGATCTGCGAGTTTCCGCTTCAGCAGGTCGTGCAGCGCGACGCCGCTGAATGAGCGATGCTGCGACATTTTCCGTCGCGCTCGCGCATGAGGCGGCGACGGCATATCTGATGGCCGACCTGGCGCTGTTGACCGGCCCTGGCGACGTCATCACGCTTTCGGGCGATCTCGGCGCCGGAAAAACCGCGGCGGCGCGGGCCATGATCCGCTACCTCGCCGATGACGAGGCGCTGGAAGTGCCGAGCCCGACCTTTACCCTGGCGCAGGATTACGAGCTGCCGTCCTTTCCGGTTCTGCATGCCGACCTCTATCGCATCGGCGAGGCTTCCGAATTGGAAGAACTGGGCCTGTCGCCGCTGCCGGAGGGCAGCCTGGCGCTGATCGAATGGCCCGGCCGCGCCGGCAACACGCTGCCGCCCGACCGCATCGACATTGCCTTCAACCATCGCCCGGCACTCGGATCGAACGCGCGCGCGGCCGAGATCACCGGGTATGGCAAAGCCGCAGCCGTGGTGGAACGGCTGCAGGCCCTGCGGCAGTTCCTGGCCGAAGCGGGCTTTTTGGATGCCAGGCGCAAGCGCATGCCGGGCGATGCCTCGACCCGCTCCTATGCCAGGCTGATGCAGGGCGATGGCGCCTTCATCCTGATGAATTCGCCGAAGAAGCCGGATGGTCCGGCGATCTATGACGGCAAGTCCTATAGCGCCGCCGTGCATCTGGCCGAGGACGTCAAGGCCTTTGTCGCGATCGACAACGGCCTGCGCGGCCGCGGCTTCTCGGCGCCCGAGATCCATCACGGCGACCTCGAAAGCGGGTTCCTGATCACGGAAGACTTCGGCAGCGATCCCGTCATCGAAGGCGATCCGCCGCTGCCGATCCTCGAGCGCTACGAGGCCGCCACCGACATGCTGGCGGCGCTGCATCGCGAGGCGATGCCCGAGACATTGCCGCTGGTGGCGCCGGCGGAATACCGGATTCCCGTGTTCGATATCGAGGCATGGCTGGTCGAGATCGGCCTGATGGTGGAATGGTATCTGCCGGACCGCGGCGCGCCGCTCGACGAGCAGCTTCGCACCGAATTCGTAGCGATGTGGCGCGATCTCCTGGAAAAGCCCGCGGCGGCGCCAAAGACCTGGGTGATCCGCGATTTCCACTCGCCCAACCTGATCTGGCTCGGCGACCGCGCAGGCATTTCGCGGGTCGGCGTCATCGACTTCCAGGATGCGGTGCTGGGCCCCGCAGCCTATGACGTCGTCTCGCTGCTGCAGGATGCGCGGATCGACGTGCCCGAGCTGACCGAGCTGACGCTGTTCTCGCGCTACGTCAGGGCGCGCCGCGAGGCCGACAGCAATTTCGATGCGGCCGATTTCGCGGCGACCTATGCCATCATGTCGGCGCAACGCAACACCCGCCTGCTCGGCACCTTCGCCCGGCTCAACCGCCGCGACGGCAAGCCGCAATACCTCAAGCACCAGCCGCGGATCTGGACCTATCTCAACCGCTCGCTGGCACACCCGGCGCTGGCACTGCTCCGCGACTGGTATGCGGCGAACGTCCCCGCACCGCTCCCGTAAATTTACGGCTCGTTAGCCACCGCGCGATAGGCTGCGGCAGGCCGGGCTGCGAGGGCGCATCGGCCGATCGTCCACGGCTGGAGTGATGGAATGCCGATGACAGAACGGCGCAAGGGCGACCGCGTCACCTTCGAGCGCGGCATCCCCGCGCATATGATGGGAATCGACGGCACCTGGCGTCGCGACTGCATCATGGAGGACGTCTCCGAGACCGGCGCCAAGCTCACCGTCGACGGCTCGGTCGAGGGCTTGCATTTGAAGGAGTTCTTCCTGCTGTTGTCGTCGACCGGCCTTGCCTACCGCCGCTGCGAACTATCCTGGGTCAATGGCGACCAGATCGGCGTTAACTTCTTGAAGCAGGGCGACAAGAAGAAGCTCGCCCGCCGCACGCCAGCGGAAAGCTGATCCCTGCCCGGGATGCCATCGTCGCACGACCGTCATGACAGGCGACTAAGGCCTCGCATATCCTCTCTTGACCGAATCACATGATATGATTTGTCACCCGAACCGACCGAGACCTTCCCAGAATGTCCGTCAAACCCACCAAAGCCATGGTTCTTGCCGCCGGCCTCGGCCTGCGCATGCGCCCTCTGACGGACCGTATGCCGAAACCGCTGGTCCCCGTGGCGGGCCGACCGCTGCTTGACCATATGCTGGACAAGCTGGCGGCCGCCGATGTCAGCGAGGCCGTGGTCAACGTGCATTATCTCGGCCAGCAGATCATCGATCACGTCGTCTCGCGCAAATCACCGCGGGTAATCATCTCCGACGAACGCGACCGGGTGCGCGGCACCGGCGGCGGCGTGGTCAAGGCGCTGCCGCTGCTCGGCGATGCGCCGTTCTTCCACGTCAATTCGGACACGATGTGGATCGACGGCGTGCAGTCGAACCTGAGACGCCTCGCGCAGGCCTTCGACCCCGCGCGCATGGACATATTGCTGCTGATGGCACCGACCGCGAGCAGCATCGGCTATGGCGGCCGTGGCGATTACGCCATGCTGCCGGACGGCGCGCTGCGCAAGCGCAGGGAACATCAGGTCGTTCCTTTCGTCTATGCAGGCGCGGCGATCATGTCACCGTCGATCTTCGCCGGCGCACCCGACGGTGAATTCTCGCTGACCAAATTGTTCGACGCTGCCAATGAGCAGGATCGCTTGTTTGGGCTGCGTCTCGACGGCGTCTGGATGCATGTCGGCACGCCCGACGCCGTGAATGCGGCGGAAGAGGCGTTTCTGGAGAGCGTGGCTTAAACCTGCCGTTGCCGGATAGGCTGGGAGCGCTCCCGCTGTGGTTGCCGACCTTGACCCGGCAATCCATCTTCTCGAAAAACATTTTTTGCGATGGATGCGAGGGTCAAGCCGCGCATGAGGGGATGAGAATGTCTATATTGCTCCCCGAATCCTCGAATCAGGCCCTTCATGCGCGTTCTCAGCGTTCCCCTTTCCGTGCCGTTCTTACGCAGCGTGATCGCTGCGCTGATCGATGGCCGGCTGGTCGAGGGATTCGAGGCACGCAGCAATCCGGCGAGACTGGCGGAAGCAACGCTCTATCTGCCGACGCGGCGCGCGATGCGCGTCGCGCGCGAGCTGTTTCTGGACGAGCTTGAGAGCGACGCTGCGGTACTGCCGCGGATCGTGGCGCTCGGCGATATCGACGAGGACGAGCTCGCCTTTGCCGATGAAGCCGAGCAACTTTCCGCAACCGCGCCGCTCGATATTCCGCCAAAGCTCGGCGAACTGGAGCGACGGCTGACCCTGGCGCGGCTGGTCGCGGCCTGGGCCAAGGGCGAAGTGCTGGCGCCGCTCGTGGTCGGCGGAGCGGCCTCGACGCTGGCTCTCGCCGGCGATCTCGCGCGGCTGATCGATGACATGGTGACGCGGGGCGTCGACTGGAGCGCGCTCGACGGGCTCGTGCCCGACCAGCTCGACGAATATTGGAAGCACTCGCTGCAATTCCTCCAGATCGCGCGGCAGGCCTGGCCGGACTATCTGGCGGAGATCGGCAAGATCGAACCTGCGGAACGGCGCGATCGACTGATCACGGCTGAAGCCGCGCGCCTGACCGCGCGTCACAACGGACCGGTGGTCGCCGCCGGCTCGACCGGCTCGATGCCGACCACCGCGAAATTCCTGCATGCGGTGGCCGGGCTGCCGCTGGGCGCGGTGGTGCTGCCTGGACTCGACACCGACCTCGACGAGGACACCTGGCGCAGCATCGGCGGCGAGCGCGACGACAGCGGGCGGTTCACCGAGCATCCCGCCTCCAACCATCCGCAATTTGCGATGCACGCGCTCCTGGAGCGTTTTGGCATCAAGCGCCGCGACGTCGAAATTCTGCAGCCGCCGGCCGCGAGCGGCCGCGACGTGCTGCTATCGGAAGCGATGCGCCCGTCGAATGCGACCGCACGATGGCACGACCGGCTCGGGCAAGCGGAGACCGCCGCGCATATCAAAAGCGGCATGAAGCATCTTGCGGTCATCGCGGCACAAAACCCGGAAATGGAAGCGCTGGCGATCGCGGTCGCGCTGCGCGAGGCGCGGGAAGAGAAAAAATCGGCGGCACTGGTAACGCCGGACCGCTCGCTCGCGCGGCGGGTAATGGCAGCGCTCGGCCGCTGGAATCTCGACTATGAGGATTCCGGTGGCGACGCGCTGATCGAAACTCCCGCCGGCATCTTTGCGCGGCTTGCAGCGGAGGCCGCTACCGGCGGCCTGGAGCCGCCGGCGCTGCTGGCGCTGCTCAAACACCCGATGTGCCGGCTCGGCGCTTCCGCAGGTGCGCTGCGGCCCGCCATCGAGGCACTGGAGCTTGCGCTGTTGCGCGGGACGCGGCCGCAACCGGGCACGGCCGGGCTTGCGCAGGATTTTGCGCGCTTCCGCGGCGAGCTGGACAAATTGAACCGCAACGAGGTGTCGTCGCTGCATCGCGCCGAGCGGCGCGCGCGTCTGAACGAACGAGAACTCGACCGCGCGCGGGCCTTGATCAGCGGCCTGCAGACGGCTTTGGCGCCACTGGAGAGCCTGTCCTGGTCGCAGCCGCACGATTTCGCTGAGATCGCGACGCGGCATCGCGAGGCGCTGCTCAAGCTGTCGCGCGATGAAAACGGCGTCTGCATTGCCTTCGAGGGACAGGAAGGTCTCGCGCTCGCCGCCGCGTTTGACGATCTGCTGTCAACCCGGCAACCAAGCGGGCTGATGGCTGCTCCGGCCGATTATCCGGAACTGTTCCAGACCGCCTTTGCCGATCGCGCGGTGCGGCGGCCGGAACGGCCGGGCACAAAGCTCCATATTTACGGACCGCTGGAATCACGGCTGATGCAGGCCGACCGTATCGTCATCGGCGGGCTGATCGAGGGCGTGTGGCCGCCGGCGCCGCGGATCGATCCCTGGCTGAGCCGGCCGATGCGGCATCAGCTCGGCCTCGATCTGCCGGAGCGCCGCATCGGCCTCTCCGCGCACGACTTCGCGCAATTGCTCGGCAGCGGCGACGTCATCCTGAGCCACAGCGCCAAAGCCGGCGGCGCGCCTGCGGTGGCCTCGCGCTTCCTGCATCGCCTCGAAGCGGTCGCGGGCGAAGCGCGCTGGAAGGAGGCGATCGCGGCCGGCGATCGCTACATGCATTTCGCACACGAGCTCGACCGGCCGAAAGAGGTCAAGCCGATTGCGCAGCCCGCGCCAAAGCCGCCGCGCGCGACGCGGCCGCTGAAATTGTCGGTCACCGCGATCGAGGATTGGCTGCGCGATCCCTACACCATCTATGCCAGGCACATCTTGAAGCTGGATGCGCTTGATCCGGTCGACATGCCGCTGTCGGCAGCCGATCGTGGCTCGGCGATCCATGACGCGATCGGCGAGTTCACGAAGGCTTTTGCCGACAAGCTGCCCGAGGATAGCGCGCGGACCCTGCGCGAGATCGGACAAAAGCATTTCGCGCCGCTGATGGAGCAGCCGGAGGCAAAGGCGCTGTGGTGGCCGCGTTTCCAGCGCATCGCCAAATGGTTTTCGGAATGGGAGGCGGGCCGGCGCGGCAATATCGATGCGATCGCGGCGGAGATCAACGGCGAGATCGCGATACCGCTCGACAACGACCGCACCTTCCGTCTCTCCGCGCGCGCCGACCGCATCGAGCGCCGCGCCGACGGCACATTCGCGATCCTGGACTACAAGACCGGGCAGCCGCCGACGGGAAAACAGGTGCGGATGGGGCTGTCGCCGCAGCTGACGCTGGAAGCGGCGATCCTGCGCGAAGGCGGCTTTGACGGCATCGGTGCCAGTGCCTGCGTGGGCGAACTGGTTTATGTCCGCCTCTCCGGCAACAACCCGCCCGGCGAACAGCGATCGCTGGAACTCAAGATCAAGCCCGGCGACACGCCGCAACCTCCCGATGCCGCCGCCGATTACGCGCGGCAACAATTGGAGGCGCTGATCCGACAATTCGAGCGCGAGGAGGAGCCCTATCGCTCGCTGGTGCTGTCGATGTGGAGCAACCGCCACGGCAGCTATGACAATCTCGCGCGGATCAAGGAATGGTCGGCGGCCGGCGGATTGGGGCTGCCGGAATGGTGAGGGCCGCCCGTCCGATTCCGCCCGCGGTCCGCGACGCGCAGCAGCGCGCGTCAAACCCGGCCTCGTCGTCATTCGTCTCGGCGAATGCCGGCTCGGGCAAGACGCATGTGCTGGTGCAACGCGTGATCCGGATTCTGCTCGAGGGCGTGGCGCCGGAAAAGATCCTCTGCCTCACCTTTACCAAGGCCGCTGCCGCCAACATGGCCGAGCGCGTGTTCACCACGCTCGGCCATTGGGTCACGCTCGGCGACGACGCGCTGGACGACGCGATCCGCGGCGTGGGCATTCCTGATCCGAGCCCGCGCCTGCGCAAGGCCGCGCGCGAACTCTTCGCACGCGCGCTGGAGACGCCGGGTGGTTTGAAGGTGCAGACCATTCACGCGCTGTGCACCCGGCTGTTGCAGCAATTTCCGTTCGAGGCCAACGTGCCGGCGCGCTTCGCCGTGCTCGATGACCGCGACCAGAACGACATGATGGAGCGCGCCAATCTCAAGGTGTTTCTGGACGCCTCCCGCGCTCCCGACAGCCGGCTCGGTCGGGCGCTGCAGACCGCGATGGCGAACGCCGCCGACGTCACCTTCAAGGATGTGGTGCGCGAGGCGTGCCTGAGCCGCGATCATTTCATGGCCTGGACGGACGACGCCGGCAGCCCGGAGGCCGCCGCGGCGCAAATGGCCGGCGTGCTCGGCGTGAGCGCGGATGATCGCATCGAGGACGTCGAACAGGACATTCTCGATGGCCCCTATCTGCCGCGCAAGCGATGGTCTGAGATCGCGGACGCGCTCGAAGGCGGCAGCAGGTCCGACGGCGAGCAGGCATCGCGGCTGCGCGAGGCGGCGGCAATCGGCGGCAGCGAGCAGGTCGATTGTTATCTCTGCGTGTTCCTCACCGACGACAAGGCGCTTCGCAAAACCGTCATCACCAAAAAAATTGCTGACGCCAGTCCGTCCATCGCGCGCCTGTTCGAGAACGAAGTCGAGCGCCTCAAGCCGCTGATCGAAAAACACCGTGCCATCGTCACCCGCGACCGCACCCAGGCGCTGCTGTACATCGCGACCTCTGCAGCGGCGAATTATCGTCGCGAGAAGCTGGAGCGTGGGCTGCTCGATTATGACGATCTGATCGACAAGACGCTGGCGATGCTGGGCAGGGTTTCCGCCGGCTGGGTGCATTACAAGCTCGACCGCGGCGTCGATCATGTGCTGATCGACGAGGCCCAGGATACCAGCCCGCGGCAATGGCAAATCGTGGATCACATCATATCGGAGTTCACCGCCGGGGCCGGCGCGCGCGCAGGCGTCAACCGCACCATCTTTGCGGTCGGCGACGAGAAACAGTCGATCTTCTCGTTTCAGGGCGCAGCCCCGCACGAATTCGACACGCATCGCCGCGATCTCGAACGCAAGTTCAAGGCAGCCGGGCTGAAATTCGATCCGGTGTCGTTCACCTACTCGTTTCGCTCGGGCCCGGCCATCCTGCAATCC
>JAFAUV010000377.1 GCA_019243075.1 Bradyrhizobium sp. | reverse complement strand
AGATTGCCGCCATCGCCGATGATATCGCCTATGACGCTCATGATATCGACGACGGCCTGCGCGCCGGATTGTTCGCGGTCGACGATCTCAAGGTCATGCCGCTGACATCGGACATGATCGCGGCGATCGACAAGCGCTATCCCGGACTCGAGCAGCACCGGCGCGGCGCGGAACTCGTGCGCGAACTGATTTCCTGCCTGATCGGCGCGGTGGGGACGGAAGCGCGAAAACGGCTCGATCGCGCGCAGCCGCAATCGGCAGATGATATCCGTCGAATTGGTGAGCAACTGATCGCGTTTCCGCCTGACGTCGCGGAAGCCGAGGCCGGCATCAAGGCGTTCCTGTGGCAGCGCATGTACCGGCATCGCTGGGTGATGCGGGTGATGGGCGAGGCCGAGCAAATCGTCTCCGACCTGTTCAGGCGCTACCAGCAAAACCCCTCCGATCTGCCCCCCGAATGGCTCGATCATGGCGAGCATGAGAGCGCGACCGCGCGGGCCCGCCGCATCGGCAATTTCATCGCCGGGATGACCGACCGCTTCGCGATCACCGAGCATCAACGGCTTTTTGACTCGACCCCGGAATTGCGTTAGGCGGCGCCCCATGGCCGAAAAAACTGCCGAAAAACGCGCATCAATCCATCTGTTTGCCGATGTGCTCGCACGCGTGCACGCCATCTGCGCGGCGCTCGCCGGCGAAGGCCATTGGGGCGCCGGCATCGACTTCTCGCGCGTGGTGGTCGAACCGCCGCGCGATGCGGGCCATGGCGATATGGCGACCAATGCGGCGATGGTGCTTGCCAGAGACGCCAAATCCAGGCCGCGGGATCTGGCGGAAGCGATCGCAGCCAGGCTGCGTGCCGATGCTCTCATCGAGAAGGTCGATATTGCCGGTCCCGGCTTCATCAATCTCACCCTAAAGACGTCGGCCTGGATCGAGGCGCTGCGCACGGTGCTACGCGAAAGCGAGGCCTTCGGCCGCGCCGCGTCCGCTTCATCGGCAAAGGTCAATGTCGAATATGTCTCGGCCAATCCGACGGGGCCCATGCATGTCGGCCATTGCCGCGGCGCGGTGTTTGGCGATGCGCTGGCGAGCCTCCTTGATTTCGCCGGCCATGACGTCACGCGCGAATATTACATCAATGATGCCGGCGCGCAGGTCGACGTGCTCGCGCGCTCCGCTTTCTTGCGCTATCGCGAAGCGCTCGGCGAAGATATCGGCGCGATTCCCGACGGTCTCTATCCCGGCGACTATCTGAAGCCGGTAGGGCAGGCGCTCGTCGCCGAGCATGGGGACGAGCTCAGCTCCATGGGTGAAGCGCAATGGCTGGCGATCGTGCGTCACAAGGCCATCGCCATGATGATGGACGAGATCAAGGGCGATCTCGCCGCGCTCAACATCAAGCATGACGTGTTCTTCTCCGAGCGCTCGCTGATCGAGGGCGGCAACAACCGAGTGGCCGAAACCATCGACTTCCTGCGTGCCAAGGGCGACGTCTATGAAGGCCGGCTGCCGCCGCCGAAGGGCGCGCCGGTGGAGGATTGGGAAGATCGCGAGCAGACCCTGTTCCGCGCCACCGCCTATGGCGACGATGTCGATCGCCCGCTGCTGAAATCGGACGGCAGCTACACCTACTTCGCCTCCGACATTGCCTATCACAAGAACAAGTTCGATCGCGGCTTTCGCGATCTGGTCGACGTCTGGGGCGCCGACCACGGCGGCTATATCAAGCGCATGCAGGCGGCGGTGAAGGCGGTCACGGCCGGCAAGGCTGCGCTCGACGTCAAGATCGTGCAGCTGGTCAAGCTGTTGCGCAACGGCGAGCCGGTGAAGATGTCGAAACGCGCCGGCGATTTCGTCACGCTGCGCGAGGTCGTGGATGAGGTCGGCACGGATGCCGTCCGCTTCATGATGCTCTACCGCAAGAACGATGCGGTGCTCGATTTCGACCTTGCCAAGGTGATCGAGCAGTCGCGCGACAACCCGGTCTTCTACGTCCAGTATGGCCATGCGCGCGGGCACTCGATCTTCCGCAATGCGCGGGAGGAGGTCTTGCACGACCTGCCGGAGGAGGCGGGAGCGCGGATGGACTATCTCGCGGCCGCCCCGCTCGAGCGGCTCACCGACCCTGCCGAGCTTGATCTGCTCAAGCGGCTGGCGCTCTATCCGCGCATCATCGAGGCCGCGGCGGCGGCCCATGAGCCGCACCGAATCGCCTTTTATCTATATGATCTTGCCAGCGAATTTCACGCGCTTTGGACGAAAGGGCGCGATTTGCCCTATTTACGCTTCATTATCAATAATGATGCAGAAATGACCAAGACGCGGCTTGCGATGGTTCAGGGCGTGGTGTCGGTTTTGGGCTCGGGGCTAGGCATTTTGGGCGTCCATGCTCCGAACGAAATGCGGTAAACTGGGGGCCGCGGGAACGACGAGCGCCGCCCACGAGGGTGCCGGTTGGGGACCGGTACGCTTGGTTCGACCAGTGGGGGCAGCTTTTCCCGAAGGGGACGCATCATCACGATGGCTGATCGATATCCGAACAGATCTTTCCCTGCCGACGATTATGGTCGCGGCAGCGACCAGCATGGGTCTGGTGGAGGCGAGAGCGACCCGCTCGCCGAGCTCGCGCGCCTGATCGGCCAGACCGATCCATTCGGCACCACCACCCGGCAACCGCCTCCGCCGCCTCCGCGAGCCGCCATTCCGCGCGAGCCGCATCAACCGCAGTATCAGGCGCCGATCGAAGAAGAGGACGACTCATCGGCACCGGCGGGGCCGCCTCCCTGGATGCAGCGTGCCAACATTCAGCGCCATGCCGTGCGCGGAGAACCGCCGCGCGCGCCTGCCGCGGAATATTCGGAGGACGACGCCTGGGATGACCACCATCCCGATCCGGTGCATCCGCTGCATCGCTATGCGGCGCAGCCTGCCGCGCCCTTTGGCGACCAGGCTGAAGAGCAGGTTGATCCGTCGCGTTATGACGATGCGCTGTATGGGCAGCTCGAATCCGGCGCGCAGGACTTCCAGCGCGAGCCGGCCTATCCCGACGATCCCTACGCCTATCAGGACGGCTATGAGGAAGAGTCGGAAGAGCGCCCGAAGCGCCGCGGCGGACTGCTGACTGTCGCCGCCGTGCTGGCTTTGGCGGTCGTCGGCACGGGCGCTGCGTTTGCCTATCGCACCTATGTCGGTTCGCCCCGTACTGGCGAGCCGCCGGTCATCAAGGCCGACAACACGCCGACCAAGATCATTCCCGCGCAATCCGATACCGGCAAAACGCCCGACCGCCTGCCGGCCGGCGATGGCACCGAAAAGCTCGTGCCGCGGGAGGAGGCGCCGGTCGACGTCAATGCCAGGACCGCCGGGCCGCGCGTGGTCTTTCCGCCGCTCAATGCCAACGTCAATCCACCGACGGCGGCGAGTGTGGCGACCAACAACGTGCCACCCGCAGCGCCCGGTGCGGCGGCCAACAACGGCACCATGCCGAACAGCGAGCCGCGCAAGATCAAGACGTTCTCAGTCCATGGCGAGGAGGCTGATGCTTCCGCAGTTTCGGCGACGAGCCAGGTGGCGACCTCGGCTCCTTCGGCGAAGCCCGCAGCCGCTGCGAGGCAGGTGCCGTCATCGGCCGCCCGGGCGGCGGCGAATGCGCCGCTGTCGCTATCGCCGGATTCCGCCCTGGATTCGGTGCCGCCGCCGGAGCCGCGAACCCGTATAGCTTCAACCGCGCCGGCCCAGATTGCGCCAAGCAGCGACTCAGGTTCGGCCGGTGAGGGGCGTTTCCTGGTCCAGGTCTCCTCGCAGAAGACGGAATCCGACGCGCAGGCCTCCTACCGCGCGCTGCAGAGGAAGTTCCCGGATGCCTTGGGCTCGCACACCCCGGTCATCAAGCGGGCTGATCTGGGCGACAAAGGCACGGTCTACCGCGCTATGGTCGGCCCCTTCGCCTCGCGCGAGGAAGCCGCGCGGTTCTGCATCAATTACAAGAGCGCCGGCGGCCAGTGCTTCGTGCCATAGGCGGCGTCGTCCAAAGGATTTAAGGGCGGTTTCCTTGACCCTGTCGTACGACGCGGGCTATTGCGCGCGACATGAGCAAGGCATTCATCACTGGACTTTCCGGAACGAGGCTGAGCGGGGCCGAGCGCGACTTCATCCGCGCCGAGCGGCCCTGGGGCTTCATCCTGTTCAGGCGGAATATCGATACGCCGGCCCAGGTCAGTGAGCTGACTGCCGAGATCCGCGATGCGATG
The DNA here is from genome assembly GCA_019243075.1 of Bradyrhizobium sp. Taxonomy (GTDB): domain Bacteria; phylum Pseudomonadota; class Alphaproteobacteria; order Rhizobiales; family Xanthobacteraceae; genus Bradyrhizobium. The sequence goes on along the minus strand of JAFAUV010000377.1, from coordinate 2,933 downwards.
GGCGGGCAGAATGTGCCCATCCTGGTCGACCAGGAAGGCGGCCGGGTGCAGCGCTTCCGGCCGCCGAACTGGCCGCTTTATCCGGCCGGCGCTGCCTTCGGGCAGCTCTACGACATCGATCCGGCGCTTGGACTGAAGGCAGCTCGGCTCAGCGCCCGCCTCATCGCCGACGATCTCGTCAAGGTTGGCGTGACCGTCGATTGCCTGCCGCTGGCGGACGTCCCGGTCCGCGGTGCCGATGATGTGATCGGCGATCGCGCCTATGGCAACGAACCGACCAAGGTTGCAGCCATTGCCCGCGCCGTCACCGAAGGCCTCGAGCAGGGTGGTATTTTGCCAATCCTGAAGCACATCCCCGGCCATGGCCGCGCCACCGCGGACAGCCATTTGGCGCTGCCGGTCGTCGATGCGTCCGAAAACGAGCTCGAGGCCATCGATTTCGCCGCGTTCAAGTCCCTGGTGGAGCTGCCGATGGCCATGACCGCACATGTTGTGTTTAGCGCCTATGACCCCGCCCATCCGGCGACGACATCTGCGACAATGATCGAACGGGTGATTCGCGGCTTGATCGGGTTCCAGGGTTTGTTGATGAGTGATGACGTCGGCATGAACGCTTTGGCAGGTTCGATCGCCGAGCGGACCAAGGCCCTGTTGGCTGCCGGCTGCGACATGGTTCTCGCCTGCAGCGGTGAGCCTGAGGAAATGCACCAGGTCGCCCGCGAGACGCCCGAATTGTCAGGCAAGGCGCTGAAGCGTGCCGAGGCGGCTCTGGCCTCGCGGCAGGCCCCAACACCCTTCGACCGAGAGGCGGCGCGCGTGGAACTGGATGGGTTGATCGGTCGTCTGGGAGCGCCGAGCGCATGAGCGCCGAGATATTGTCATTCGAGACGGGTCGGCCCGCGGCAGAGGGCGAGCCGGCCTTGGTGGTCGACGTTGCGGGCTATGAAGGCCCGCTGGATCTATTGCTGGCGCTGGCGCGAACGCAAAAGGTCGACCTCGCCAAGATTTCGATCCTCGCACTCGCCGACCAGTATCTGCAGTTCATCGAAGCGGCGCGCCAGATCCGCCTCGAGCTCGCCGCCGACTATCTGGTCATGGCGGCGTGGCTTGCCTTCCTCAAGTCACGCCTCCTGTTGCCCGAACCGCCGGCGGCGGAGGGGCCGAGTGCGGAGGAGATGGCGACGGCGCTTGCCAACCGCTTGCGCCGGCTCGAGGCGATCCGCGAGGCCGCGAACCGGCTGATGAATCGCCCGCAGTTCCAGCGCGATATCTTTCCGCGCGGAAATCCGGAGGCGATCGCTGAAATCCGCCATCCGAAATACACGGCGACGCTGTACGACCTGCTGACCGCCTACGCCGTGCAGCGCCAGAGCCGCGTGCTCGCCAGCGTCCATCTCGCCAGACGCACGGTGTGGTCGCTTGCCGAAGCGCGTGCCTCGCTGGAGCGGCTGATCGGGATGGCCGACACCGAGGACTGGGGCTGTCTCGACGAATATCTGCTGCGCTATGTTCCCGATCCCTCGCAGCGCGCCACCGTATTGGCCTCGAGCTTTGCCGCAGCGCTGGAGCTGGTGCGCGAAGGCGCAATGGAATTGAACCAGAAAGAGGCGTTCGCGCCGCTCTATTTTCGAAAGCGTCCGGCACCGGCCGAAGGCCCGGCGCCGATGCCTGATTTGTAAGTGCAGGAAGGAGAAGCCATGCCAAGCCTGGCCGAAAAACGCATGGATGACGCCGAGGACGCTGTCACCGGACCCGAAGGGCGGCCCGAAGAACTGCGGCTGCTCGAAGCCCTGCTCTTTGCCTCGGCCGAACCCTTGGACACGGCAACCCTCGCCAAGCGCATGCCCGACGGCGTCGACGTCAAGGCTGCGCTCGCTCGACTGCAGACGGAATATGCATCCCGCGGCGTCAATCTGGTGCGCATCGCCAACAAATGGACGTTCCGGACCGCCGGCGATCTCGCCTGGCTGATGACGCGTGAAAGCACGGAGACGCGGCGGCTATCGCGTGCCGCGATCGAGGTGCTGGCGATCATCGCCTATCACCAGCCGGTGACGCGCGCCGAGATCGAGGAAATCCGCGGCGTCGTCACCTCCAAGGGCACGCTCGACGTGCTGCTCGAAACCGGCTGGATCAGACCGCGCGGGCGGCGAAAGACGCCAGGCCGGCCGCTGACGTTTGGAACCACCGAGAGCTTCCTGTCGCAGTTCAGCCTCGAGGCGCTGGGCGACCTGCCCGGTCTGGAGGAACTGAAGGGCACGGGCATGCTGGATACGCGGCTGCCGACCGGCTTCACCGTTCCGACGCCTTCCGATGATCCCGCGCTCCGCGAGGACGAGGATCCGCTCGAGCCGGCCGATCTGGAACTGACATTGGCGCCGCATGTCGAGCCGGAAGGCGGCCCCGCTGGCGGTGACAACGAGGATGAAAGCTGAGCCTTTTGGGCTGTTCGACCTTGCTCCGGCGCGGTTAACGGTAGCAACATGACGGTCACGTCAATCGCGATTTGACGTAGCCTAAGTCCTTGTTTTTGGCACCTCCCGAGCCTACCTTCCGACCACAACAGGCTGGGTGACCGGCCATTCGTGTTGGAGGGTTTGCAGGATGGGTTCGCTTAGCATTTGGCACTGGATCGTCGTGATCGCAGTCGTCCTGCTGCTGTTCGGCCGCGGCAAGATTTCCGATCTGATGGGTGACGTTGCCCAGGGCATCAAAGCCTTCAAAAAGGGCATGAAGGACGACGATGTCGCGCTCGACAAGTCCGCCGAGCCAGTAAAGTCCATCGATCACAACGGCGCGTCGTCGGCGGCTGCGCGGCAGGACGTCGGCAGCAAGGCCGTCTGATACCGGCCATCGAGGGAGACGCGAGCCGCCCGGATGGGTGAACGGGCAATATGGGTTCGCGTGAGCGGAATCTTTCATGTTCGATATCG
>JAFAUV010000230.1 GCA_019243075.1 Bradyrhizobium sp. | reverse complement strand
GAGGCGCTGCTGTTCAACCGCTCGATCGCCGACAATTTGCGGGTCGGCAAGCCGGATGCAAGCGAAGAGGAGATGCGCAAGGCCGCCGCGCGCGCGCAGGCGCTGGAGTTCATCGATCGCAGCACGAAAGGCTTCGACACCAATGTCGGCGAGCGCGGGCGGATGCTGTCCGGCGGCGAGCGGCAGCGGCTGTCGATCGCGCGTGCGCTGCTGAAGGACCCGCCGATCCTGATCCTCGATGAAGCGACCAGCGCGCTCGATGCGGTGACCGAGGCCAAGGTCAACGCCGCGCTCGACGAGGTGATGAGGGGCCGCACCACGTTTGTGATCGCGCACCGCCTCTCCACCATCCGCAACGCGACCCGCATCCTGGTGTTCGGGAGCGGTCGCGTGATCGAAAATGGAACTTTCGATGAACTGCTCGCCAAGGGCGGGCGCTTTGCGGAACTCGCCCGCGCTCAGTTCATGGTGCATGAAAGCGCGCGAGGCGATCACACCGCCGTCAAGGCTTGAGTTTTGCCTGAATTCAGCCGCTTGAGCGCTGAATTGATCACTGAATTAGTGGCGCAAACCTCTGTTCTCGACAGCACAGCCGGTATAGGTTTGCACACGCCGCAAAGATGCAGCGGCATGCCGGACAGTTGAAACCCGAACGTCAGATCTCAGACCTTCTTGTTCGCGCAAGGCGGGTCTCAAAAGAACCGGAATCGGAAAGTGCAGTCTCGTCGCCCGTTGCTTCTGAAATCGTCGATCGTCGTTGCCGCCGCGCTGGCGCTGCTTTTGCCGCGCGCCATTCACGCCGAAGCCAGACTTGTGATCGAGGCCGATACCGGCAAGGTGCTGGAAGCCGAGAACGCAACTGTGCCGTGGTATCCTGCCTCGCTCAGCAAGCTGATGACGGCCTATGTCACGCTGCAGGCGGTGAAGGACGGCAAGATCACGCTCGACACGCTGTTCACGGTGTCGCCGACCGCCGCCTCGCAATCGCCCTCCAAGATGGGGTTCCGGCCGGGGACGCAAGTCACCGTCGACAACGCGTTGAAGATGATGCTGGTGAAGTCGGCTAATGACATGGCCGTGGTGCTCGCCGAAGGCGTCGGCGGTTCGATCGACGGCTTCTCGGCGATGATGAACGAGACCGCGCAGAAGCTCGGCATGACGCAAACGAGCTACGTCAATCCGAACGGCCTGCCCGCGGACGGGCAGATCACCTCGGCGCGCGATCTTGCGATCCTCGCGCGCTCCCTTGTCAGGAACCTGCCCGAATACGAATATTTCGTCCACATCCCCTCGATCCGCTTCGGCAAGCGCACCACGCAAAACTTCAACCGCCTGATCGGCCGCTATCCCGGCGCCGATGGCTTCAAGACGGGCTTCATCTGCGCCTCCGGCTACAATCTTGTGGCCTCCGCGACCCGCGACGGCAGGCGGCTGATCGCGGTCGTGCTCGGCGCGTCTTCCGGCACCATGAGGGCGGTGCGCGCCGCCCAGCTGCTCGATCGGGGCTTTGCCAATAACGGGCTTTCGTGGCTGCGCCCCTCGCTCGGGACGGTCGACCAGCTCGCGCCGATCGACGCGTCGCCGCCGGACCTGCATGACGAAGTGTGCAGCGGCAAGCACCACAAGCCGAGCGACGAGGACGATGCGCTGAGCGCAAGCGCGGCTGGCGCGGCCGGCTCCGCGTCGGCGTCAGGCGACGGCAGCAACAATGCGACCTTCCTCGCTTCCGGCCTGCAGGCGCCGCTGCCAAAGCCCTCGGAATGGCTTGCGGCACCGCCTGCGCCGTCGGAACCCGTCGTTGTCTACACCGGCCCGACCCGCACCGGCGCCGCTCTGGTCGCCGCGGTGGCAGCCGACGCCGACAGCCAGGCGACCCCAGGCAAGCATGGCAAGCGGTCGCGCGCGGCCACGAAGAAGCCGGACGCTACCGCGGATGCCAAGCCGACCGATACATCAGTCGCAAAGCCTGCCACGCGGCATGCCAGCGCCAAATCCGCCGCAGCCCCCACGGCGGATTCGACCGCCGGCGCGACGAAGCCCGCCAGGCCCAAGGCGGCCGCCAAGCCGAAGAGCGGCACGACCGACGCGCCCAAGGCCTCCGGCGAGGCGAAGCCTGCGGGCGATTAGCGGCGATCCACACGCATCGCCTTCGCGGCCGGCCGCTTGCCATGGCGGGCGGCAGGCTCAATACTACCCCCAAACACGCCGTCCCCGAGCAAGCGACGGACACACCAAGCGAGAGGGGAAAGACCATGGAGCGGATCTGGCTCAAACATTATCCGGCCGGCGTGCCCGCCGACATCGATACGTCGCAATATTCGTCACTGGTCGAGCTTCTCGAAGAGAGCTTTGCGAAATTTGCCGATCGCAGGGCCTTCATCTGCATGGACAAGGCGATCACCTACCGCGACCTCGACGAGATGTCGCTGGCGCTCGGCGCCTATCTGCAGAGCCTGGGGCTCGCCAAGGGGGCGCGGGTCGCGCTGATGATGCCGAACGTGCTGCAATATCCGGTCGCCACCGCCGCCGTGCTGCGCGCGGGCTTTGCAGTGGTCAATGTCAACCCGCTCTACACGCCGCGCGAGCTTGAGCATCAGCTTAAGGATTCCGGCGCGGAGGCGATCGTAGTGCTGGAGAATTTCGCAACCACCGTGCAGCAGGCGCTGCCGCATACTTCGGTCAGGCACGTGATCATCGGCAGCATGGGCGACCTGCTCGGCTTCAAGGGCGTGATCGTCAACCTGGTGGTGCGGCGGGTGAAGAAGATGGTGCCGGCCTATTCGCTGCCCGGCGCGGTCTCCTTTAATGACGCGCTCGCAGCCGGCCGCTCCGCCAAATTCAACAAGCGGAAACTCGGCCCCGACGATGTCGCCTTCCTGCAATATACCGGCGGCACCACCGGCGTCTCCAAGGGAGCGACGCTGCTCCACCGCAACATCCTCGCCAATGTCCTGCAGAACGATGCCTGGCTGCAGCCGGCCCTGGCGCTGCCGCCCCATGTCGATGCACTGCTGATCGTCTGCGCGCTGCCGCTCTATCACATCTTCGCACTGACCGCGTGCTATTTGCTCGCGGTGCGCGCGGGCGGCTGCAATCTCCTGATCCCCAATCCGCGCGACATCGCAGGTTTCATCAAGGAATTGCAGAAATACCAGGTCAACAGCTTCCCGGCCGTCAATACGCTCTACAACGGACTGATGCATCATCCCGATTTCAGGAAGATCGATTTCTCGAAGCTGAAAATCTCGAACGGCGGCGGCATGGCGGTGCAGCGTCCGGTGGCCGAGCAATGGAAGCAGATCACCGGCTGCAGCATCGCCGAAGGCTACGGACTGTCGGAGACCTCGCCAACGCTCACCTGCAACACCGCGATCTCCAGCGAGTTCAACGGCTCGATCGGCATTCCCGTGCCGTCGACCTTGGTTTCGATCCGCGACGATGACGGCAACGAGGTGCCGCTCGGCGAGCCCGGCGAAATCTGCGCCAAGGGCCCGCAGGTGATGGCCGGCTACTGGAACAGGCCGGACGAGACCGCAAAGGTGATGACGCCGGACGGCTATTTCCGCACCGGCGACATCGGCGTCATGGACGAGAACGGCTACACCCGAATCGTCGACCGCAAGAAGGACATGATCCTGGTCTCGGGCTTCAACGTCTATCCGAACGAGATCGAGGAAGTCATAGCGAGCCATCCGGGCGTGCTCGAATGCGCCGTGATCGGGGTTACCGACGACAGGTCCGGCGAAGCGGTGAAGGCGTTCGTGGTCAAGAAGGACCCCAACATCGGCGCCGAGGACGTGATCAAGTTCTGCCGGGAGCGGCTCACCGCCTACAAGGTGCCGAAGCTGATCGAGTTGCGGACAGACTTGCCCAAGACCAATGTCGGCAAGATTCTGCGCCGCGAACTCCGCGACGAGAAGAAAGCGGCAGCTTAGTGAGCCTGGTGGCGAGAGGCGCGCCAGCGCCGTGCCGAACCGCCAGGCCTCTGTGCGGCCTCCTCCTTGAAGCGATAGCTCCAGCCGCCGCTCAGCATCCGGCCGACGCACGCTGGAACGCCGTTGCCGTTTTTCGACGGGCCGAATATTGCAGCGACCGCCTCTGCGGTCTAAGACAGAACCGGCTCATAAGGAGAATGACGATGGCGATCCAAGTTGGCGACAAGCTGCCCGAAGTGAAGTTTCGCGTGATGACGGCGGAAGGCCCGCAGGTCAAAACCACCGACGACATCTTCAAGGGCAAGAAGGTCGCGCTCTTTGCCGTTCCTGGTGCTTACACCGGCACCTGCCACAAGATGCATCTGCCGAGCATTTTCCTCAACGCCTATGCGATCAAGAACAAGGGCGTCGACACCATCGCGATCGTTTCGGTCAACGACGCTTTCGTGATGAACGCCTGGAAGCGCGACACCGATCAGCGCGACGAGGCTGTCTTCCTCGCCGACGGCAATGCCGATTTCGCCAGAGCCACCGGCCTCGAGCTCGACGCTTCCGGCAACGGCCTCGGCATCCGCTCCAAACGCTACTCGATGCTGGTGGAGGACGGCGTGGTGAAGAAGCTCAACCTCGAGCCGGCGCCGGGCAAGGTCGAGGTCTCCGGTGGCGACACGCTGCTTGGGCAGCTGTAAGTTGAACGTCATCGCGCGAGGCAGGGTTGGCAAAGATAAAGCGTGCCCGACATTGCCGGCGCGCGCGCATTAAAAGTGGCGGGCACGGCGCAACAGCGCCTTTGCCCATCTCCGTATCCTCGCTTAGCCTTTCAGCCTTGACATCGCGACCCCGTCGCGGGCGAGCCGGTCGGCGCGTTCGTTCTCGTCGTGGCCGGCATGGCCCCTGACCCAGTGCCAGCGTACCTGGTGCGGCTTCAGCGCCGCATCGAGCCGCTGCCACAGCTCGGCATTCTTCACCGGCTTCTTGTCGGCGGTGCGCCAGCCGTTTTTCTTCCAGCCATAGATCCAGCCGGTAATGCCCTGGCGCACATATTGGCTGTCGGTGTAGAGATCGACCTGGCACGGCTTCTTCAGCGCCTCGAGCGCTGAGATCGCCGCCATCAGCTCCATGCGGTTGTTGGTGGTGTGGGCCTCGCCGCCCTTCAACTCTTTTTCGACGTCGCC
>JAFAUV010000218.1 GCA_019243075.1 Bradyrhizobium sp. | reverse complement strand
GTGATCGACGAATGCTCGATGGTCGATGCCGAGATGGGCCGCGACCTGCTCTCGTTCGAATGCCCGCTGCTGGTGCTCGGCGATCCGGCGCAGCTGCCGCCGATCCAGGGCGCCGGCTTCTTCACCTCCAGCGAGCCGGATGCGATGCTGACCGAGGTGCACCGCCAGGCGCAGGACGATCCGATCGTGCGGATGTCGATGGATGTGCGCGAGGGCCGCGATCTCGACATCGGCCGCTATGGCGAGAGCGAGGTGGTGTCGCGCAGCGAGCTCGATCCGGACAAGGTGATGAATGCCGACCAGGTGCTGGTCGGGCGCAACAACACTCGCCGCGCCTACAACATGCGGATGCGGCAGCGCCAGAACATCGAGGAGCCGTTGCCCGTCGCCGGCGACAAGCTGGTGTGCCTGCGCAATAACCGGAAAAAAGGCCTGTTCAATGGCGGGCTGTGGCGGGTGAAGGCGCGCACGCCTTTGCGGTCGAAATCGTCGCGGATTCTTAGCATGCGGCTCTCGCCGGACGAGGAGCTCACGCACAAGGTGACCAAGGTCTCCGTGCGTCAGGACTGCTTCGAGGGCGGCATCGAGCAGATCCCCTGGGAGCAGCGCAAGCCCTATGACGAGTTCGACTATGGCTATGTGCTGACCGTACACAAGTCGCAGGGCTCGCAATGGGACGACGTCGTGCTGTTCGACGAGAGCTTTGCGTTCCAGGACAGCCGCGCGCGGTGGCTCTACACGGGGATCACGCGGGCGGCGAAGCGGCTGAGCGTCGTCGTGTGAGGGCTGCTGCCTCTCATGGTCATTGCGAGCGCCACAAAGCAGTCCATCTCTCGGCCTGCCGAAGCATGGACTGCTTCGTCGCTTCGCTCCTGGCAATGCCGGCTATTTGCCCGCAAAATAGAAATCCTCCCGCCCCGTGGGCGAGCCGTAGGTGAAGGGCTGCTGCGCGTGCCTGGTCGCAGTCCAGACATCGTCGCGCACGATGTCGAACAGCTTGCGCACCTCGATATGCGGCTCCTTGATGTCGTGGGCGACCGCGGTCGCGAACGGGCTGTCGGCGCCCTCGCCGTCCAGCGCGGTCTCGCCATGCTTGGCGGCGTACACCACCATGAAACCGGCAGAAGGCTCGATGTCGGAGAATCCCTTGTCGACCAGCTTCAGCTCCATCGTGTGCTTCATGTTGGCGGCGAACGGATTGTCGCGGCAGGCATCGAGCATCACCAGTCGCAAGCCACGCGCACCGCCGACCGCAGCGATGACCTGCTCCAGCGCCACCGCCTCGATTTCGGCATCCTTGTCGACGGCCAGCTTGGCATCGACCGGCACCAGATAATTGACCCCGCCGATCTCGAAGCCGTGACCGGCGTAGTACATGACGGCCCAATCGGCCTTCTCGGCGTCGTTGGCAAAATTGCGCAGCACCTCGAAGAATTTGTCGCGGGTGAGATCGTTGGCCAGGGTCACCGTCTGGAAGCCGAGCTCCTTCAGCGCGCCCGCGATCAGCCTGGCGTCGCGCGGCGGATTGTCAAGGGCGTGAACGTTCTTGTAGGCGCCGTTGCCGACCACCAGCGCGATGCGCTTGCCGGTAGCGGCGCCGGAGGCCTGCGCGGTGAGCGCAGCCAGCCGCTCCTGCGCCGTCGCGCGGGCTTTTGCCACTTCGGGCTCATCGTAGCGCGTCAACGCGAAGGCGGCCGAGCGGTAGTCGGCGCGCGCCTGCGTCAGATCGTGCCGCCGCTCGAACAATTGCCCGCGCCCGGCATGTGCGCGCACATTGTTCGGATTGGCGTTGAGGATGGTGTTGTAGTCCTTGAGCGCCGCATCGAGGCTGCCCTTGGCGAGATAGGCGTCGCCACGATTGGCCATCGCAAACTGGTTTTTCGGCGCCTTCTCGACGACGGCGTTGCAATCGGCGAGCGCTTCGTCGAATTTGCCCATCTGGGCATAGGTCACGCAGCGGTTGGCGAGCAGCTGAAACGCGCTTGGATCGATCTCCTGCGCCTTGGCGAAGTCGGCAAGGGCGGCGTCGAAGTCCCGGTTCATGGTCTCGACCCGGGCCCGGTTGGTATAGGCGACAAGCCCGGTGGGCGCATATCTGATCGCGGAGGAGAAATCGTCGAGCGCGCTCTGCAGCGCGCCCTTGCGCAGGTAGAGCGTGCCGCGATCATTGTAGGCGGCGGCGAAATTGGAACGCTTCTGCAACACGAAGTTGTAGTCCGCCATCGCCAGGTCGTCCTGCCCCTTGCCCTGATAGGCCCAGCCGCGCGCCACGACGATCCGGTAGTTCTCGGGATCGGCCTTGATCGCGTCGGCGAAGGTTGCCATCGCCTTGTTGAAGTCGTGGTTCAGAAGTCCTTCGGCGCGCACCGCCAGCGCGACGGCGAGGTCCTTCTGTTCCGCCTTCCCGGAGGCGATGATCCGCTCGCAGGCGTCGAGCCGCAGCTTGAAATCGCTCTGCTTCTCGCGACAAATCGTCATGTCCTCTCCGGGATCGGGTCCGGCGCCAGCGGGAACCGCGATCGACAACAGGCTGAGAATCGCAAGAAAGAAGACGCGCAGCATCGGCAAAACTGCTCCGCTATAATGAAGGGTTTGTCGGTCAGGAACGATGGCGGTTCATTCAGAAGGGAGTTGGGCAATTCCGCCCACCGCCCACTGAATGGGGTAGTAACGGTCCGAGGGCAAGGCCCCTATTCACGCACTCGTGTCCCGTTCGTCGGTAACATGGAGGCCTTCGCGCCGTAGCTTGGGGTGCACGAAAGCGCTCTCGGCCGATTGTGAAGCCAACGCCGGGCGCCCTACACTGTCTGCCAATTCCCACACCAAACCTTTGCCGGTTTCCGACGAGGACATGCCATGAGCCAGCTCAGCCGCCTTGCGCTCTCTGCCGCCGCCATTGGCGCGCTCGCAATCGCCGCCGTCGTCGCCGTCCCCTTGCGCGCCGCCGAGGACGCGGTCGTCATCCCCGCGCCCCTATCGGACGTCGTGGCTTCCGGCGGCCTGCAGACCGCCGTGGTCTCGGGCGGCTGCTTCTGGGGCGTGCAGGGCGTGTTCCAGCACACCGCTGGCGTCGTCAACGCCGTCTCCGGCTATGCCGGCGGCAACAAGTCGACCGCGACCTATGAGCAGGTCTCGACCGGCACGACGGGGCACGCCGAATCCGTTGAGATCACGTTCGATCCGAACAAGATTTCCTATGGCAAGATCCTACAGATCTTCTTCTCCGTCGTGCACGACCCGACCCAACTCAACCGGCAGGGCCCGGACACCGGCACCCAATATCGCTCGGCGATCTTCACCACCTCCGAGGACCAGAAGAAGGTGGCTGAGGCCTATATCGCCCAGCTCAACGCCGGCAAGGTCTATGGCAAGGCGATCGTGACCAAGGTGACGGCGCTGCAGGGCTTTTTCCCGGCGGAGGCCTATCACCAGGACTATCTGACGCTGCATCCCAACCAGCCCTATATTGCCTATAACGATCTGCCGAAGATCGAGAACCTGAAGAAGCTGTTTGCGGAAAACTACATCGAGAAGCCGACGCTGGTCGCCAACGCGCGCCTCTCCAACTGACGCCGGCTTCTCCCGACAAGGAGTATCCATGTCCGACACCAAGGCAACCGACAAAGTCGTCAAGAGCGAAGCCGATTGGCGCAAGGAACTGACGCCGATGCAGTATGCGGTCTTGCGCGAAAAAGCGACCGAGCGGCCGTTCACGGGCGAGTATGAGTACGAGACCAAGCCCGGCACTTACGTCTGTGCCGGCTGCGGCCAGACTCTGTTCGAGTCCGATGCCAAATTCGATTCCGGCTGCGGCTGGCCGAGCTTCACCCAGCCGGCCGCCGAAAGCCATGTCGAGGAGGAGCAGGACCATAGCCACGGCATGATCCGCACCGAGGTCCTCTGCTCGAAATGCTCCGGCCATCTCGGCCATGTCTTCAACGACGGCCCCGGCTCCACGGGCCTGCGTTACTGCATCAATTCGGCGGCGTTGAAGCTGAAGCCGCGCTGAGGTTGCCGGCCGCCCAGGGGAAAAGGGAGCGCGTCGTTGGTACCCGGCGCGGAATGTGCTTTGTTTACCAGGCGGCGCGGCGGAACTCGTCCGGCCGCCTGCTTTCCGGGGGGTGCCATGTCGCTTGGGTTGATCCTGATCATTGTCGTGATAATTTACCTGCTGGGCGGCTTCAGTGGCCGGTTTGGCGGCTACGGCTATGGCATGGGCCATTCCGGGATCGGGATCGGGGGCGTTATTCTTGTCGTGCTGCTCGTCCTGCTCTTGCTCGGCAAGCTATGAATCCTGCAAACGCTTGAATTTACGCACCTAATTTGTCTACGGTCAGATTCACGTTTTGATCCGGCGGGATTCGCAATTCTGTCAAACAGGCCTATATTAGGGGTCGAAATGACGTGCACGGCGGCCGCCGGTAGCGGCACCCCCGCCGTCTCATTCCCAACCCCGCTCGCGCAAGCGCCAAAAAGACAAGAGGCCATCGACCATGCGTCCCCTGCGTCCGTTCAACTTCAACACGTCCGCCGAACTCTTCCCTGCCGCGATCCGCAAGAAGAAGCGGGCCGGCTTCGCCTATCGGCGGTTCGGCACCGCGGCCGAGGCAGTGCGCTTCGCGATCGAGGAGTTGCCGGCGGACTCGCTGAACGGCGCCTATCTGCAGGTCGAGGAGGCGCGCTTCGACCAGAGCGGCATCCGCTCGCTTTACGAGAGCGAGGCATTCCCGCTGCCGCGCCGGCCGCGCAAGGCCGAACCCGCCGCCAGCGACAAGGATGCTGCTTGAGTTTTTTTGCGTTGCGTGACGCGCCCTCGGACCGCCGGTCGGGGGCGTTTTGTTTTCAATAGGCCTGCTTCTCGAGCCACCGCCTGAGCAGCCGAGCGTTGCGCATATTGGCCCGGAACAGGACGTCGATGGCATCGCCCGCGATCGGCACCGTGCCGACCACGCCCTGGAAGGCGACATTGCCGAGCATCCGCGCCGTGACATGCCATGGCGCCCCCAGCGCCCGGGCCTCATAAACCAGCCACAGCGACAGGCCGGTGGCGATGATGTCGCCGACCACCGGGATCAGCCCGACGATGCCGTCCACGCCGTAGCGGATCTTGGTGCCCGGCAGGATAAAGGCGACGTCGAGCAGTTTGGCCACCGTCTCCAAGCGCTTCAGCCGCTGCTCGCGGGTGAGCTGGCCGAACGGGTTCACCGTTGAATGGCGAAAATCGGAAGGGCGACCGCCGAACCGGGGCCGCAGCGTTTCCAGCGGAATCTCCCGCCCGTCCTGATCGATGATCTTGCCGCGCGCTTCGGTGGCGCCGAAATCGGCGCGGCCGGCGCGTGCGAAAGCGTGTTCTTTTGCCATTTTGTCTGCCATGGCGATGAGATGGTAACGCGGAAGCTGCGCACAAGTTGCTTGGCGTTCCCGCGTACTGCCCGACCGCGGCGAAACGGCGGATCGCGCAATGCCGCTGGCCTCGCGGGCCGCTTGCAGTCTGGCTTTTTTTTACGCCGCGGGGGCGGTCCGTGCCGGCTGCGGCTCCTCGACATAGCGATGCACCAGCCAAGCCGAGATCGTGGCGGGAATGAAGCCCACCAGTCCGTACATGATGAACTGGAACGCGCCGCTATCCTGTCCGCGCGAGCCGTACAGCAATTCAGCCGCTGCGAAGGCGATCAGCCCGACCAGCACGACGCGCAAGGGTGCGCCGATCCGCTTGAGGTGAAACAGGATGTCCTCGACCGCGCCGATCATCAGCGAGGGCAACAGTCCAAAGAGATAGCTATACTGCAGCGTGGTAACGAACACGGTGAGCAGCTTGCCGACCTCGGCCGCGTTCGGCGGCTTGCTCCAGAAACCCGACATCAGCGTGGTCGTCAGCAACAGCCAGAAGCCGCCAAGCAGCGGCCCGATCGCCGCGAAAATCAGATAGCGTTTCATGCTCCGTCCTCCGCGCTCACGGCTAGCAGTAGCAGCGGCGCATGAAGCCTGGACAAATATAATAAGAGGAACGCCTCGACGTTCCTTATTCGCCCCACTGCGCGAATGCATCATTGAAGGCGCGTTCGCCCGGCGCGCCCTTTTCGATCGCGATGATGGCGCGACGCTGGTTGGCATAGACCAGCGGCACGTCAAACCAGGAGCGCTCCTTCAGGAGCTGGATGTTGCGGGAGCGATCGGCGTCGACATTGGACAACCCAACCAGGAAGAAGCCGTCGGTGACCTTCACCGCCAGGCCGGCCAGCGGCGTGCCGCGCGCCTGCTCGTTGGACTTCATCAGGATGCCCGGCACGTTGGAGACGCCGCCGCCGGAGAAGTCCGGCGGCAGGATGAAGGTGAGCTCCGCGGTGTGGCTCGCCGGCAGCGATGGATCGGTGTTGCGGCGGAAAGACATCGTCATCTTGAACTTGCGGTCGGGAATGTCGATGTCGGCGCGCACGGCGATGTCCGGCTTCTGGTTGCCGGTCGCCTTGATCGGTTCGGTGCGCCACACCACCGATCCGACATATTGCTTGCCCTTCGGGTCGGACGGATCCTCGTCATAGAGCACGACGCGCTGCGCAACCGGTGCGACCGGCTGATCCGACGATGTCGACGACGGCTGGCCAACGCGATCGGGAATCTTCGGTTTCGAAAGCGGGGTCGAATTGTCCTTGGGCTGCTCGATCGCTGGCGAGGACGACCTGAGCCAGCCGGTCAGACCGGACACCGCCGACTTGCCCCACAGGATGGCGGCGCCGACCAGGATCAGCACGATGCCGACGGCGATCGCGCTCTTGAACGGAAATGCCGTGCCCGCACGGACGCGCTTGGGCTCGCGCTCGCGATCGGCGCCGATGCGCGTGCGCGGCGCGGGCGGCGGAGGCGACGCATACCGCTCGGCTTCATCCGCCGGTTCGTCATAGGAGAACGGCTGGTCGCCCTCTAGACCTGGGTCCAGCCGGTCGAACTCCGGCGAGGGCGACGGTACGTTGGCATAGGTCTTGCGCGCGGCCCGATTGGCCTGGGCGGCGGCGCGGCCGAGATCATCGGCATCGGCGGCGATGTCGCGAAAACCGCGCACACCCGGCGCCGGCGGACCGCCATTGTCGGGGCCGCGGCGGCTGGGCGGCACGGGCGGCGGAGCCCGATCGCGAGGCGGCGAAAGCGGTGCGTCGTCGGGCGAAGCCGGTGCCGAGGGCGGCGGCAATGTCGACCGCGGCGGCGCGGATGGCGGAGCCGATGGTTCGGCGCGCGGCTGCCGCGGCGGACGCTGCTGCTGATCCGGCCGATCGTCCTGCCCGAGCGGCGGGCGGTCATTGCGCGAGGAAGGCGGCGGCGCCGACGGCCGCGGCGGACGGGCGGCAGGGATGCCGGACTGGCCGGCAGCGCTATCGCCCGAACGAGGCGGGCCGCGCCGGAAGGCGTCACCGGCGCGCGAGCCGCCGCTGCCACCGGCGCGGGCTTCGCGGGCGCGCTGGGCGGCCTCCGATTCGACCTTGCGCACGGCCTCTTCCAGCGACAGCCGCTCGCGGGTGATTTCGGATTCTGAAAGTGGTGGCTGAACGCTGCGAAGCTGGGAAATCAGCGCGGCGCGGGCCCGTTCATAGAGCGCACGGCGGCTCTCGCCGGGGGCACTGGGATCCAGTCCGGCGATGGCGCGAGCGATCAGCGGGTAGTAATCGGCCATATCAACTCAACTGTGCGCGCTTTCGAGTAACATCCCGTTAAGCCTCAAACGGGTTTTGCACCAGGATAGTATCCTCGCGTTCGGGGCTGGTGGAAAGCAGCGCGATGGGACAGCCCACCAGCTCCTCCACCCTCCGGACATATTTGATCGCCTGAGCCGGCAAATCCGCCCAGGAGCGGGCATTGGCCGTCGGCTGCTTCCAGCCTTCGATGGTTTCGTAGATCGGCGCGACGCGCGCCTGGGCGCCCTCGCCGGCCGGCAGATGATCGATTTCCCTGCCGTCCAGGCGATAACCGGTGCAGACCTCGATCGAGTCGAACCCGTCAAGGATATCGAGCTTGGTCAGCGCCAGGCCGTTGATGCCGCAGGTACGGACAGTCTGTCGCACCAGCGCGGCATCGAACCAGCCGCAGCGGCGCTTGCGCCCGGTGTTGACGCCGAACTCCCTGCCGCGGCGGCCGATCTCTTCCCCGATCTCGTTGTTCAACTCGGTCGGAAACGGCCCCTGGCCGACCCGGGTCGTATAGGCCTTGCAGATGCCCAGGACATAGCCCACCCCGCCCGGGCCCATGCCGGTTCCGGTCGCCGCCTGCGCCGCCACCGTATTGGACGAGGTGACATAGGGATAGGTGCCGTGGTCGACATCGAGCAGCGCACCCTGCGCGCCCTCGAACAGGATGCGCTTGCCTTCGCGCCTCTTGGTGTCGAGCAGCCGCCATACCGTCTCGGCATAGGGCAACAGCTTGGGCGCCAATTCCGTAAGCTCGCGCAGGATGACCTTGCCGTCGATCTCCTCTAGGCTAAGCCCGCGCCGCAGCGCATTGTGATGCGCCAGCAGCCGGTCGATCTTGTGCGGCAGGGTGTCGAGATCGGCCAGATCCATCAGGCGGATAGCGCGGCGGCCGACCTTGTCTTCATAGGCCGGCCCGATGCCGCGGCGGGTGGTGCCGATCGCAGTCACCGCATTTCCGCTCTCGCGCAAGGCGTCGAGCTCGCGGTGCAGCGGCAGGATCAGCGTGACATTCTCGGCGATGCGCAAGTTATCCGGGCTGACGGCGACACCTTGGCCTTTCAGCTTCGCAACCTCGTCGAGAAAGGCCTGAGGGTCGAACACCACGCCGTTGCCGATCACCGCGAGCTTCGAGGGCCGCAGCACGCCGGAAGGCAGCAGCGCGAGCTTGTAGGTCTCGCCATTGATAACGAGGGTATGGCCGGCATTGTGCCCGCCCTGAAAGCGCACGACGATGTCGGCCTGCTCCGACAACCAATCGACGATCTTGCCCTTTCCCTCGTCGCCCCATTGGGCGCCGACGACGACAACGTTGGCCATACTTCGACTTTTCCCTCTGCAATCAGCACTTCATCCGAGCATGATCTTTCACGGAAAAAAAAACGGCCCCACCATTTCCGGGATCATGCGCCCTGCCACGCTCAATCACGGCCAGGGCCGCTCGCATGCGATGCGCTTACCCGGATAAAGGAAGCGGCCCTGCTAGGCAAGCAAGAAGGGCCCTTGGGACAGCCCCAAGGCCACTCCCAAGCCCTTGATATCCCCTACCAAATCCGCAATCCCCGACCTTCGCATGACCCTGGCGGCGCGCTCGGGCCTTTCCGGGAGGATCAGTTCGCCATTGCTCGGCCAACGCAACATCGGCTCCTCGCCTTGCAGGTCCATGGCTTCCCCGGCACGAGTTCAAGCTTCCCGCGAGCAGGCGCCTCTCGCGCTTGGGATGATCCACCCGGATCAACCGCGCCGATCCCGCGGCGAGGCCGCATGCATGGTCGGGATGCGTCCTACCCCGTTGATTGGGGACGAGAATCCGTGTCTGTGAAGCAGCCGGGCAAGAAGCCGGCCCGGAACCAGACACCGGGCCGGGGCCGCGGCGCGTTGAACCGGGCCAAGCTTCGATCCGCATGTCTGCCTCCGACCACACCTCGCGCGCAGCCTCGCCATCCTCACTCCGGTGGATTGCCAACCAGCCCTATGTCCTGCTCTGCATCACAGCGGCGTGCTGGGCCGGCAACGCCATCGTCGGCCGCCTCGCCGCCGGCCACATACCGCCGGTGACGCTCGCTTTCCTGCGCTGGTCCGTCGCGTTCATGCTGATCCTGCCCTTTGCCTGGAAGCATCTGGAGCGAGACTGGCCTGCGATCCGCGGCAAGCTCGGCATCATGATCCTGATCTCCGTCATCGGGATCAGCATGTTCAATACGTTGCAATACTGGGCGCTCGAATACACCCAGGCGCTCAACACGCTGCTGCTGCAATCCGCAGGCCCCCTGATCGTCGCGGTGTGGTCGCTCATCCTGCTCGGCGTGCGGCTGACGCGGGCGCAGGCGATCGGCGTGCTGCTCTCGCTGTGCGGCGTGCTGGTGATCCTCATGCATGGCGACCTCACCGCGCTGTCCCATATCCGCTTCAACAAGGGCGACCTGATCTTCCTCGTCGCGATGGTGATCTTCTCGCTCTATTCCGTGCTGACACTGAAGCGACCGGCAATCCACGGCCTGTCGTTTGCAACCTTTACCTTTGCCGCCGGCGCCGCCTGCCTCATTCCGTTGCTGGTGTGGGAATTGCTCACGCGTCCGCCGGCGGCGCTCAATGCGCAGAACCTGCTCACAGTGGCCTATGTCTCGGTGTTTCCTTCGATCGTCGCCTATCTCTGCTTCAATCGCGGCGTGCAACTGATCGGCGCCAACCGCGCCGCGCCGTTCTTCCATATGGTGCCGGTGTTCGGCTCCGTGATGGCGATCGTCTTTCTCGGCGAGCATCCGCAGCTCTTCCATCTGATCGG
>JAFAUV010000363.1 GCA_019243075.1 Bradyrhizobium sp. | reverse complement strand
TGAACGTCATTACCCCCGATTTCGGCAAGCGCCTGGACAAGACCGCGGAGGACACCGAAGCGCTGCTGGCGACGCTGTTGTCGGATACGCTGCAACCGGACGAGATCGCGCGGCCGAAGCGGCTGATGGACGCCATGCGCTATTCCTCGCTCGGCGGCGGCAAGCGGTTGCGGCCGTTCCTGGTGGTCGAGAGCGCCGCCGTGTTCGGCGTGCCGCGGCGATCCGCACTGCTCGCGGGCGCGGCGCTGGGATGCATCCATTGCTACTCGCTGATCCATGACGATCTGCCGGCGATGGACAATTCCGACCTGCGCCGCGGTCGACCGACGCTGCACAAGAAGACCGACGACGCCACCGCGATTCTCGCCGGCGACGGATTGTTGACGCTCGCCTTCGACATCATCACCCGCGACGAGATCCATCGCGATCCCACCGTGCGCCTGCTCCTCACCCGGGCGCTGGCGCGCGCGTCGGGCGTCGGCGGCATGGTCGGCGGCCAGATGCTCGACCTCGCCGGCGAAGGCCGCTTCGGCGACCGCGAGCCGGTCGACGTCGCCCGTCTGCAGCAGATGAAGACCGGCGCCTTGCTGCGCTTCGGCTGCATCGCCGGCGCCCTGCTCGGCCAGGCGTCGGCCAAGGAATATCAGGCGCTGGAGGATTACGGCAAGGCGCTGGGCGAGGCCTTCCAGATCGCCGACGACCTGCTCGACGTCGAGGGCGACGCCGCCGCGCTCGGCAAGCCCTCGGGGCAGGACGCGGCGCTCGGCAAGGCCACCTTCGTCACCCGGCTCGGCGTCGAGGGCGCCAGGCGGCGCGTCGGCGACCTGCTGGCGCGCGGCGATTCCGCGCTGTCGATCTTCGGCGAGAAAGGCGACGTGCTGCGTGCCACCTCACGCTTCGTGGCCGAGCGCAAGAACTAGTCTTACCGCCTCGATCATGCCCCAACTTTGAGGAGCCACCGCGCGCGCAATGCCCGGCAACGAGCTCGAAGAGGTCCTTGTTCGATTCCGCAGGCTGCCGAAGCCGCTGCGCGTGGTTTATGCTCGGCCGCGCAGCGTCATATCGATGGTACTCGGCGGCGTCGCCTATCTGCTGCTGCCGGCTCCCTTACGGCCGGTGGCGCGGATGCTGATCGGCTGGGACGTGTTCGCCGCGCTCTATCTCGCCCTCGTCTATCTCATGATCTGGCGCAGTGGGCACCGCAGCGTCAGGCGCAACGCGGTGCTGCAGGACGACGGCCGCTTCCTGATCCTGCTCGTGACGGCGTTCGGCGCGTTCGCAAGCATCGCCGCGATCGTGTTCGAGCTCGGCGCCAAGGATCGCAGCATGCCTCAACTCGGGCTCGCGACGCTGACCATCGCGCTGTCGTGGGCCGTGGTGCACACCGCCTTCGCGCTGCACTACGCCCACGAATATTACCGCGGCGCCAAGCCCGGCGGCCTGCAATTCCCGGGCGGCGAGAAGCAGGACCACGCCGACTATTGGGACTTCGTCTATTTCTCGTTCGTGATCGGCATGACCGCCCAGGTCTCCGACGTCGGCATCACCGACAAGACCATCCGCCGCACCGCCACCGTGCACGGCATCATCTCATTCGTCTACAACACTGCGCTGGTGGCCCTGATGGTCAACATCGCCGCGAGTGCGATTTCGGGTTGATCGTCGTGACGGTCACGGGCACCTGCCGGACATGATGGCCCCCGGCGTGTTGCAGCCGACCTCGCGTTCGAGACCCGTCAGCGGCCGGCCGGTGCTGCCGCTGGCGGTCGGCGCCGAACGTGCGTTTCGCGGCGGCAGCGCGCCGACGCCGGCATCGTAACCATAGCCAGTCCCGCCTCTCGGAGCGGCGCTGCCCGCGCCATTCTCCTGGCGGCGGAAGCGGCGGCTTGCACGATCGTCCTCGTCGCGCCTGGCCACCGGCTGCTTGCGCTGCTTCTCGCACTCATTGTCGTCGTTGATGAAGAAACCTTCGGCACAGGTGATCCTGGTGCAATGGTCGTCGTCGGCCTTGAAACCGTGCTCGCAGACCAGAGGACAGACGCGCGACGGTTGCTGCTTGATCGCATCGAGCGTATCGGCGTTCACCGTCTTGACGTCGAGCTTGGTGCCGGCATGGCGGTTGAACTGCGACAGCGAGCGCTGCGAGGACGAGTCCCAGTCGCCATCGGCGTTGCCGGCATAGCAGCCGACGCGGCGCAGCTCGGACTGCACCGACTTGGCGATATCGGCCTGCGACGGCGCAGGATCGAGCGACACCACCGCGACGTTCTTGTCGGGCGCGGCCTCCCCAGGCACGGGCGCCGGCGCAGGCGGGTTGGCCGCGGCCGCTTCGATGCGCTTGCGCTCGGCGTCGGCGGCCTGCTGCTGCGCCACCTGCTTGGCCTGCTCCGCATCGATGCGGACCTGCTCGGCCGCTCTGGCGTCGGCATCTGCCCTGGCCTGCGCTTCCTTCTGGGCGCCTGCGGCGGCGAGCCGCGCGCGTTCCGCCTCGGCTTGCCGCGACTTTTCGACCGCCACCGCATGCGCCTGGTCGGCCGCGAGCTTGTCGAGCTGCAATTTGGCCAAGCTCGCATAGAAGCCGTCGGCGGGATGCTGGGCGAGGAAAGCTTCGAAGGCGGCCTTGTTGCCGACCTGCAGGGCCAACTCATAGTCACGGCGGATCTCGGCCTGCGCGTCGGGCGCGGGCGCCGGGGCTGTAACCGAGCGGCCTGGCACCAGCGGCACATCGTCGCCGCCGAGCGAGCCGTAAACATAGGGCTCCTGCCGGTTGCCGGTGGTCTTCAGCACGTCGTCGCGCACGAAGCCGAGGGCACGGCGCACGTCGAGGCCCGGCGTTGTCAGGTGGTTCGCCAGAGCTGTCGTGAAGGGGCTGTCGCTGCCGCCGCCATCCTGCGCCGTGGAGCCGGCCTTGGCGGAATAGGCGATCAGGGTGTTGGGGCTTGCCGGCTCGACCTTGGCAAGGCCGCGCCCGATGGCGCGCGTCGCCACCGTCTTCTTCATGGTCTGAGCAAAGGGATTGTCGCGACAGGCATCGAGGATGACAAGGCGCAACCGCTTGGCGGGCTCGACGGCGACCAGGATGCGGTCGAGCGAGAACGCTTCGTCATAGACGTCGTTGTCACGTTCGAGCCTGGCATCGACCGGAATGAGATAGTTGCTGCCATCGACCTCGATGCCGTGGCCGGCATAATAGATCACGGCGATGTCGGCATCGGCCGACTTGTCGGCGAAATCGCGCAAGAGGCGCCGCGTGTCCTGCGCCGACAGATTCTGCCGGAAATAAACCAGGTCGAATCCCGCTTTCCTGAACGTGTCGGCCATCAGCGCCGCATCGTTGACGGGATTGGTCAGCGGCGGCACATTTTGGTAGGCCGAGTTGCCGAGCACCAGCGCGACGCGCTTGTCGGCGAACGCCGGCTGGCAGATCAGGATCAAGGCTGCGGCCAGCCAGAATTTCAACGATCCGATAAATCCACGCACAGGCATGATGGCGCCTCTCGAAAACGCGCGGCTGATGCCGCGAAATCCGCTCTAGCAATGCTTCGGCCCGCCACGTTGTGAGCCAGATCACGAACTAAGCCGTGGAGGAACCACCATTTTCCGGGCAGTCCCCTATCGTCTGTATCGCCAGGGGCCACATAGGTTCGGGCGTTTGGTCGCCCTTTGCGAAATGCCGTTTTCCGTCCAAGATCGGGCAGAGAAGCGCGCGCTCATCGGCCGGCAGCCCGCATCTACGCGCTGGCACGGCCGGGGGCCGGTTCCTGATGCGGCAAATAGGGAGAGTTCACCGTGAGCCATGACCGTTCATCCGTCGAAGCCGTGGTGCAGGGCTATTTCGACGCCCTCTACGAGGGCGATGCCGAGAAGATGGGAACGATCTTTCACCCCTCCGCCGACCTGCGCTGGGTCGAGAAGGGCGAATTGAAGGTGCTGACCGTACCGGATTGGCTGGGTTTGATCGGAAAGCGCGCCTCGGCCAGGGCGGAAGGCAAGCCGCGCGAGGATTTCATCGTCACCATCGACCGTTCCGACGAGAACACCGCCTTCGTCAAGGTCCGCTGCCAGCTTCCGCCGCGCTATTTCACCGATTATCTGGTGGCGATGAGGCTCAAGGACGGCTGGCAGATCGTCTCGAAATCCTACCGCTACGACCTGCGCGATTGACGCCTCCCACCCATCTCGTGCACCAGAACGGGATGGAGGCTAAGTTTCAGATTTTCCCCGTCCTGCTCGCGGTGCTGGCCGGCACCGCGCTCCTCGCACGCCGGGTCAATATCGCGCCCGCCATCCTGCTCCTGCTCGCCGGCATCGCGCTCGCCTTCGCGCCTGACATGCCGCCGCTGGAACTGCCGCCGCAACTCGTGCTCCTGGTCGTGCTGCCCCCCTTGATCTATTCGGCGAGCGTGGCGATGAGCTGGCGCGAGTTCAGGCTGAATTTGCGCCCGATCATCCTGCTTGCGGTGGGCTGCGTCATCTTCACGGCGGCGGTGGTCGCGGCAGCCACGCATTACGTCATCGGCCTGCCCTGGAATGTCGGCTTCCTGCTCGGCGCCATCGTGGCGCCACCCGACGCGGTCGCGCCGCTGGCGATCGCGCGCCGGCTCGGCATTCCCCGCCGCGTACTGGTCGTGCTCGAGGGCGAAGGCCTCGCCAATGACGCGACGGCGCTGATCCTGTACCGGTTCGCCGTCATCGCGATCACGACCGGCACGTTTTCGCTCTCGAAGGCGACCGGCACGTTTGCCGGCGTCGTGGCCGCCGAAGTGCTGTTCGGCATCGCCGTCGGCTGGCTCTCGTTGCGCGTCCGCCACTATGCGCGCGATCCGCAGATCGAGATCACGTTGTCCTTGATCACGCCCTATCTCGCTTATTGGGTGCCCGAACATCTCGGCGGCTCCGGCGTGATCGCCACCGTGGCCTGCGGGCTCTACATGAGCTGGAACGGGCCGTTGTGGATCTCCTCGGCCACGCGTCTGCAGGGCATCTTCTTCTGGAACTTGACGATCTACCTGATCGAAGGGCTGTTGTTCCTGCTCACCGGCTTCCAGATGCGGCTGCTCTACGGGAAATCGCAGGCGTTCCCGCTCGGCGACATCCTGAGCGCGACCGCGCTGGTCGCCGTGATCGTCATCATCGCGCGCTTTGCCTGGACGTTCCCGGCAACCTATTTGCCCCGCGTGATGAGCAAGAGC
>JAFAUV010000135.1 GCA_019243075.1 Bradyrhizobium sp. | reverse complement strand
CCGTCGCCGTCCTTTGATCGGGGGACGCCTGGGCATGTCTGTGGATACGACCATAGCGCTCAGGCCAGACCTCGTCGTCGTCACGCCGGCGCGTCAGGCGGCATTCCAACTGGTCGATCCGATGGAGCGGCTGGGCGTCCCGACCATCGTCCTGATGCAGCGCAATGTCGCCGAGATTTTCAGCAATCTTCGTTTGCTGGGGCGTGCGGTGGGACTACCCGAGCGCGGCGAGGCCGTTGCGCAAGCGCTCGAAACGCGTCTCGCCAGGACCATCGAAGAGGTGAGGAATTTGCCACCGCCGAGCGTCGTCATGATCCGCGGCAGTGTCGGCAACGGTCTGCTTTTGGTGGCACAGTCGGACAGCTATACGGGAGATGCGATCAGGCTTGCCGGCGGTCGGTTCGCGCTTGCTGATCCAACCATCGCTGAAGTCTCGCTCGAGGCGATTTTCGATGCCGACCCCGATATTCTGCTGTACGCAGGCTCCCAAAAGGACCTCGATGACCTCCTCGCTCAGCCTTGGTGGCAAGTGCTCAGAGCGGTGCGGTTGCAGCGGGTCTATGCGGTAAACCGCGCGGAATTGTTGATTCCCGGTCCGCGGACGATTTCCGGCATCGAACATTTGGCGGCCATCTTGCATCCGCGGGCTTCGCTCCAGTGAGGCCTTGGCTTCTCCTCGTCGGGATGCTTTTTGGCGCGGTGCTGCTGGCGGCCTGCGCCGGCAACGAATGGGCAAGCCCGGCCGATCTCGGACGCGCTTTGTCGGGCGACCAAACCATGTGGAGCCTTCTGCTGATCAGGTGGAGGCTGCCGCGGGTTCTTGCGGCGGCGCTGGTCGGGACTTTGCTTGGAGCAAGCGGCGCCGTCTTCCAGGGAGTGTTTCGCAACCCGTTGGCCGAGCCGTATCTGCTCGGGTCAGCAGGCGGTGCAGCGCTCGGTTCGACGGTTGCCCTGCTTGTACCGCTCGGTGTTTCGCAGGCCTTGTCATTGCCGCTCCTCGCATTCGTCGGCGCTTGGGGATCGACCGGAGTGGTGCTCGCCGTTTCGCGGGTGGCAGGTGCCGTGGACGCCGCCGGCATGCTGCTTGCCGGAGTTGCTGTTGCCGCGGTGCTGGGAGCGTTGCGCTCCTATCTCATGTTGGCGTTGTCGAACGAAGCGGTCAGCCTGCAGGCGGTCTTGAGCTGGGTCCTGGGCGGGGTGCAAACACCGACATGGACGGCTCTTGCGATGTTTGCGCTGATCGCTGCCGGTTGCATTGCGCTCACCATGCCGCTCGCGCGTGGCCTTGACCTCATTGGTCTTGGCGAAATCATGGCGACCGGGTTCGGGCTCAGCGTGCGGCGGTTCATCGCGCTTGCCGTCGTCGTCGCTTCTCTCTCGGTCGCTGCGGCCGTGGCATTGGGTGGGCTGATCGCATTCGTCGGACTGGCCGCACCGCACATCGCGCGTTGGCTGGTCGGCCCGCTGCATCAGCGGCTGCTGCCCGCGGCAGCCCTTGTCGGCGCCAGCCTCGTGACGCTTGCCGATGCTGTGGCCCGGGCCGCGCTGCCGCCGGCGGAGATACCGCTCGGATTGGTGACCGCCCTTGTCGGAGGTCCTTTCTTCATCCTTCTTCTCGCACGCAAGCGTCGGTCATGACCCTCCTCCAGGCCGAGCATCTCACCGTCAATCGCGGAGGTCAGGAGATCCTGTCCGATGTCTGCGTGTCGTTCGAGGCGACCGGCTCGACTGCGATCATCGGCCCGAACGGTGCCGGCAAGTCCACGCTGCTCAAGAGCTTGGCTGGAGTTTTGACTCCCACAGCCGGACGCGTCCTGTTTGGAGGCAAGGATATCGCGGGTCTGTCCGGTGCTGCGCGAGCGCGAGCCATCGGCTATCTCCCCCAGCAGTTTCAGCCATACTGGGATCTAAGCGTGGCTGATCTCGTGCGCCTTGGCGCCGAGCGCGGCCAAAAAAAATCGGGAGGCGATATCGACAGCATTGTCGCCGGGTTCGAGCTCACCAACATGAGCAAACGGCGCTGGTCCACCCTGTCCGGCGGCGAGGGATCGCGTGTTCTCCTCGCGATGGTGCTGGCGTCCGATCCATCCGTGCTGCTTGCCGACGAACCAGGCGCAAGTCTCGATGTGCGTCATCGGATCGCTCTTGTTCAAGGCTTGCTGCGCCGTTCGAGCAAAAGCGCGTCCATCGTCGTCATGCACGACCTTGATCTCGCCTTTCGTTTCTTCGACCGCATCCTTCTCCTCAACGGTCGCAGGATTGTCGCCGATGCACCTCCGCGCGAACTGATCGATGATCGATGTCTCGATGAAGCGTTCGGGATTCAGTTCGAACGTTTGGAAACGGCGCATGGACCATTGCTGCGCGCCATTTAGCCCAGCTTGACCTCAATGGCGCGGCAGGGACCCGATCGGGCAACTTGGAATGGAGTGCCGGCGGCATTGCGGCGGCGACCAGGCTCACCTTCGACTACCAGCTCATCGCCGATCCCGCTTACAACAGCGACTGCGGGCCGGTGAACGTGGTTACCGGCCGCGCTCACTGGAGTTCTAGTTTAGCGGCGAGGCAGGTCTCGCGAGATCAGCACAGGCGGCACGCTCCCCAGGACAGGCAGCAGCCTCCGCAGCCGACGCAGCCCGCGCAAATCACCCAGCCGAAACAGGCTCCGCAGCCGCCGCAACCTCGGCAGCCTCGGCAGCCGCCACAGCCGTGGCATCCGCCGCAACCATGCCCGCAACCACCGCGAGCCAGCTGCACACCGCTGCCAACGTTTTCCTTGTCGAACAGGTAGAACGTAGCGAGACTGACGTCGGCCATTTCTTCGTCGCCAAGAATGAAACGCTGGCTCGGCGAGCTATTGTCGGCTTGCGGGATAGCGGCAGTGGGCGTCGTGGTTGCGGATGCGCCACCGACCAGCGAAAGGCCCAGTCCGGCGGCACCCAGCGTTTTCACGGCGGCGGCTTTGTTCGTACGTTTTGTCGTCGAAGCTTGCTTGACCCGTGGCATGGTCGCATCCTCCAAGTTTATTGCGGAAGTGCTTGACGTGGCGAGCGTGCGTCCGGCGAGTCCGGAGCGCAAGGGCTGCCTGATGATAGAATGCAAAATATCTCGGCGAGTTCCTATTCATCTTCATGAACGAGATCGACGCATCGCCGCTTTCTATTGAGCTCAATCCCGCCGCTTGCGAGCACGTCATTGCTGCGCCGCGAGCGGCCGCTACCGGCCTGGCGCGACCGTCAAGCGTAGAAAACTCATGACGCTGCCGAGCCCGGCAAAGCCCGCGCCGAGCGCCAAGGCGAGGGCCGCGCCGTCGCGCCCGGCGAGACCGAAACAGAGCGCAGCCAATGCCGCGCCCGTGGTCTGTCCGACCAGCCGCGCGGTCGCGACAATGCCGCTGGCGGAGCCCGAGCGATGCGGCGGCGCGCTCGACATGATCGCCTTCATGTTCGGCGTCTGGAAGAAGCCGAAGCCGAAGCCGCAGATCATCATGCGCCAGACGATGTCGGCAACCGAGGGGCTCGCCGGCAGCAGCGCGAGCAGCGCCATGCCGAGGCCGAGCAGGATCAGGCCAAGCCCGCCGAGAATGCCGGCGGAAAACCGGTCGGACAACCGGCCGCCGATCGGCGCCATGATGGCGACCACGAGTGGCCAGGGCGTCATGAAGAAGCCGGTCTCGACCTGCGAACGCCCAAGCACGTCTTCGAAATAGAAGGGCAGCGCGACAAAGGAGAGGCCCTGTACGGAAAACGAGCAGACCGCGGTCGCCGCCGAAAGCGCAAACAGCGGCCGGCGAAACAGGTCGATCGGCAGCATCGGCGCCGGGTGATCGGCATGCCGGCGCATCAGGATCCAGCCGATCAGAAGTGCGGCGATCAACGCGCCCAGCACCAGCGCGGGTGCGGCCTGATGCCCGGCGCCGCCGATCCCGACAATGAAAAGCCCGAGGCAGGCGGCGGCGAGCGCGGCGCCGAGGAAATCGAAAGCGTGTTTCGCCCGCGGCAGATTGGGCAGCGTCTTGACGCCGATCAGGAATGCGACGATGCCGAAGGGAAGGTTGATCGCAAACAGCCACGGCCACGGCCCGAGCGCGAGGATGCCGGAAGCGATGCTCGGTCCGAGCGTGAAGGCGGTGGCGACCACCATCGCATTGTGGCCAAAGCCGCGGCCGTGCATGCGGCTCGGATAGACGAAACGCACCAGCGCCGTGTTCACGCTCATGCAGCCGCTCGCACCCAACCCTTGCAGCGTGCGCGCGACGAGCAGGCTCGGCAGCGACCAGGCGAGCGCGCAGCCGACGGACGCCAGCGTGAACAACAGCAGCCCGCCGAGATAGATGCGTTCATGGCCGACGATCTCACCAAGCGCGCCGAGCGGCAGCAGCGTCGCCACCAGCGCGATCTGGTAGACGTTCACCACCCAGACCACGTCGGCAGGGCTGACATGAAGATCGGCCGAGATCGCCGGCAGCGCGATATTGGCGATCGCGGTGTCGAGCGAGGCCATCGCCAGCGCCGTGAAGATCGCCGCGATCGCCCAGCGCCGCTTGTCCCAGGGCAAGCCGTCGGCCACCCGTTGGGCAGGCGCGGTCGTGGCGGTCTTTTCAAGCATCCAGAATCTCTCCGGCGCGCACGCGCCAAGCTGCCATGTACTACGAAGGGAAGGCCGCCCACAGGCATATTGGCGCATGATGCGTATGCGATGCCGCGTGCCGGCAACCTCAACGCCAGCGCAGATCGCCTTCTGCAAAGCTGCGTCGACTTGCCGGCGTCGACTTGCTGGATTGCCTCGCCCGCGGGCGACGATCAGACGCCGGTGCCGAGCCCGAGGCTCGCATAGATGCGCCGCGCATAGACGCCGAACTCATCGGTGGTCTTGATCGGCAGCGCGCGCGGAAATGGCAGCAGAATCGGGAAGTAGTCGGCCATGCGCGCCGGCCCCGTGGTCAGCACGGCACAGTGGGAGGCGAGGAACACCGCCTCCTGGATCGAGTGGGTGACAAACAGAATGGTCTTGCCACTCTCGCGCCAGATCCGCAGCATCTCCAGATTCATCTGCTCGCGCGTCAACGCATCCAGTGCGCCGAACGGTTCGTCCATCAGGATCAGCCTTGGATCATGAATGAAGGCGCGCGCAATCGCCGTGCGCTGCTGCATGCCGCCGGAAAGCTGCTGCGGATATTTGTCCTCGCAGCCGGAGAGGCCGACCAGATCGAGCAGGTCGCGCGCCCGCGACCGCGCGGCCTTGATTGGCAGGCCGACGATCTCCGCCGGCAACAGCACATTGTCGAGAACGGTCCGCCATTTGAGCAGCAGTGCCTGCTGGAACACCATGCCGATGTCGCGCGCAGGATCGAACGGCGATTTGGCGTTGCCGATCCGCACGCTGCCGCCGTCGGCGCCGTGCAGACCGGCCAGAATCTTCAAGACCGTGGTCTTGCCGCAGCCGGAAGGGCCGACCAGCGACACCAGCTCGCCTTCCTGCACGTCCATGGTGACGTCGGAGACCGCCAGGAATTCCTCACCGCCGGAACGGTAGACCTTGCGGACATTGCGCAAGCTGACGAAGGGCGGGCCCGCCGTCATGCCAGCCATTTCTGCAGGTTGGCCGCGACGAAATCGTCATCGGAGAGGTCGGCGTGCTCGTTGCAGACGCGGTCGATCTCCTCGAGCTGCCCGGGGCTCAGGCCTTCGCCGGGATCGAGACACCAGATGCCTTGCATCAACCCCTGCCGCCGCAGCACCTCGTGGCAGCCGGCGATGCAGCCGTGGAAATGGTTGGCGACGTCGAAGAACGCGCTGTTGCAATCGGTGACGCGGGCGTCGAGCGCGAGCAGATCGGCCGGGACGCTGGGCTTGCCGCGCGCGGCCTTGCAGGCCTCGAATTGCCTGATCGCGCTTTGCGTCCACACCGACCAATGGCCGAGCAGGCCGCCGCGGATATGCGTGCGCGTGGTCACGCCCTTGTCGCGGAGGTCGAACGGCAGCGTGAGATCGAGCAGGATATGGTCGTCATTGCCGGTATAGAGCGTGACGCGGTCGAGCGCGTTCGCCGCGGCGACGCCGCGCAGCACGTCGAGGGTGCGGTAGCGGTTGAACGGGGCGATCTTGATCGCCACGACATTGTCGATTTCGGCAAAGCGCCGCCAGAAATTCGCGCTCAGAATCACCCCGCCGACCGCCGGCTGCAGATAGAATCCGACCAGCGGAATCTGCTGCGCGATGGCGTGGCAATGCGCGACGATCTCGTCTTCGCTCGCCGATTTCATCGCGGCCAGACTGAGGAGGCCAAGGTGGTAGCCGATGCTGCGCGCGGTCTGCGCCTCGCGGACGGCCTGCTGCGTCGGACCGGCAAGGCCCGCGACCAGCGCCAGCGGCCGCTTGGTCCAGGTTGCGGCCGCCTCTGCCGCGAGCTCCAGCACCGGGCGGTAGAGGCCGACGTCGCGGATGGCAAATTGCGTGGTATGAACGCCGACGGCAAGTCCGCCGGCGCCGGCATCGATGTAATAGCGCGTCAGCGCGCGCTGATGGTTTCGATCGAGCTTGCGGCCGGCATCGAGCGCGAGCGGATGGGCGGGCAGCACGGTGCCATCGGCGATCAGGCGCCGCACCTCGGAATTGAGCTCGCTGTGGTGCATGGGCTGTCCTATCCAAATTCGGGGCCGGCGACCGCGAATGGCAGTTCTCCGGCTGGTTTCGTGGCGCGGCCGAAGCGCATGCGGTGGAACGGGCGCTCGACGGCCCAGCCGCTCGCCGTGAGGCCGTCGATGAATGCGCTCTGCGCCGCCACGGCGTCGATCAGCACCGGACCGTTTTCGCTTGCCGCGATATCATGCACCATCGCGATCGCATGCGCCGGGGTGTCCGCGAACAGGGGGCCGATATGGCGCGCCGTGCGGCCGTCGCGGACCAGCGCCATGGCGTCGCCGTTCGAGACCAGTCGCGAGGAAGGACGCGCGGAAAGCTCTTCGATCAGGGCGCGGCGATCGAAACCCAGGGCGCTGATGTCGCAGGTGAGGAACTCGTCGAGCTTGCCTGCCGGAAGCGGCGCCGCGCCCGATGCCGGCGCGGCGGCGAGCCGCAAGCGCCGCAACTGGATGGTCGGGGTGAATCCGAGTGGACCGTAGACCTTGGCGCCCGCCGGCGTCGCATCGAGCCAGGTAGTGAGGCCGAGCCTGATCGCCGTGTTGAGACAGGTGTCGACCAGTCGCGTCGCGAGCCCGTGACGCCGATATTCTTCGGTGACCAGCACCATGCCGATCCAGGCGTCTGTCTCGGTGTAAGGCAACAGCGCCGCGGTCGCGAGCAGGTTTTCCCTGCGGTCGCGGACTCCGAACACGGTACCCCTGGTCAGGAAGAAGTGCCAATCGTCCTGGTTCTGGTTCCAGTGCGCTTCGGTCGACAGCTTCAACCCGCCGGGCGCATCGCGCGCGTCGAGCTGGACGATGGCGAGGTGCTCAGTATCGACCATCGCGCACCTCGTATTTGGTGGGCTTATTGAGGCTCGGCATTGCGCGCGACACCCAATCCGCGGTCCAGCGGACGAGTTGCGGGGTATCGACGATCGGCGGGCCGAACAGCTTCACGGCCTGCGACGTGTCCGTGAGCCAGGCGGTCGGCTCCTCCTTGCCGGTGATCACGGGCGGCTTGCCCAGCAGCCGGCCAAACTCGCCGGCGAGATCGCGCACGGAGAGGATTTCGCGGCCGCTCACATTGATGGGCGAGGTCGGCGTCTCGCAATGAGCGAGGCAGCGCAGCGCCTGCGAAGCCGCATCGCCCTGCCAGATGCAATTGAAATGGCCGAGCGACACGTCGATCGGGGTGCCGGCAAGCACCCTGGTTGCGATGTCATGCAGCACGCCATAGCGCATGTCGATGGCATAGTTCAGGCGGAACAGCCGGCCCGGCGTTTTGAATCTTTGCGAGAAATACTCGAACATGCGCTCGCGCCCGACGCAGGATTGGGCGTATTCGCCGGGCGGATTGGGCGCGGTGCTCTCGTCCGAGCCCTTGCTCTGGACCGGCACGAAGGGATAGACGCAGCCGGTCGAGAATGTGACGATCCGCGAAGAGGCAAACGCCTGCGCGGCCAGCGCCGGCACGTGCGAATTCATGGCCCAGGTCAGCGGCAGATTGCCCTCGGCGCCGAACTTGCGGCCGGCCATGAAGATGACGTTCGGCGCCTGCGGCAGCGATTTGATCGCGGCTTCATCCAAGAGGTCGCAGTGGATGGTCTCGATGCCGCGTGCCTGCAGCCATTCCTCGATACCGCGCTCGGAGAAACGCGCCACGCCGACCACCTTGCGGCCGGGCGCGGCGGCCTTGGCAAGCCCCGCCAGCGTCGGGCCCATCTTGCCGCCGACGCCGAGGATCATGATGTCGCCGTCGACATTCCCGAGATCGTCGATCAGCGCCTGGCTTGGCCGGCACAGAAGCTCGTCGAGCGCGTCGATGTCCTTGATGGTTTCCGGCAGATTGTCGCGCGAGAGCAGCATGTTTCGTCCCTGACTTTCTTATTGCAGCCGGATGTCAGGGACCACGAACAGCCGTTCGAGGCCGAGCACCAGGCCGTAGAGGGCAACGCCGAGCAGCGTCAGCAGCACCACCGCCATCACCATGGCAGGCGTATCGAGCGCGGACTGCACCTGGATCATCAGATAGCCGAGCCCGCGGTCGGAGGCGATGAACTCGCCGACGATGGCGCCGGCCACCGCCAGGATGGCGCCGACCTTCATGCCCGAGAACACGTAAGGCAGCGAGCCCGGTAGCTGGATCTTGCGGAACAGCGTCCAGCGCGAGCCGCGCAGCGACCTGACGAGGTCGAGCAGATCGGGTTCGACCTCGGAGAGCCCGCGTGCGGTGGTGAGCAGGATCGGAAAGAAGCAGATCGAGAAGGCGATCAGGATGTTGGCGAAGATGCCGTAGGAGAACCAGACGATGACCAGCGGGCCCATTGCCACTTTCGGGATCATGTTCAGCGTCACGAACAGCGGCAGCAGGATCAGCGCGACCGGCCGCGACCAGGTGAAGATCAGGGCCAACGCCACGCCGACCGCGGCGCCGAGGACGAAGCCGCCGAGGATTTCGCCCGCCGTGACGAGCAGGTTCGAGACCCAGGCATATTTGGCGTAGCCGAGCGTGGAAAGTGCCGCGAGCGGCGAGGGCAGGATAAATTTCGGCACGGCGAAGGCGTCGACCAGGAGCTGCCAGAGCACGATCACGGCGAGATGCACGATCAGGATGATCGCGATGGATCGCGTCGATCGTGCTCCTGCCGCCGTCATCGTCTCCGCCTCACTGTTCTTACCCATATAGCGCTCGACGCCGTATTTATCAACTATATGGTTGATTATGCAATGGGCTAACCCCGTCATTGCGAATGGAGCGAGGCAATCCGGCGCTACGTCCTGCACGACCGCCGGGATTGCGCCGTCATTTTGCTGCTCGCGGTGACGAGCCGTAAAGGGCACTAGGGCCGCAGCGCCTGCAGCACCAGGTCGACGACGTGCTTGCGGCGGGCGCGTTTGGCGGCGGCACTGCCGAGATCCGTGCCGAAGATCGCCGACAGCGTCGGCGTGTTGGAGAAGAAGAAATAGGAAAGGCCCGCGATGGAGATATAGAGATGCACGGGATTGACGCCGCGCCGGAACACGCCCTCGCGGACCCCCTGTTTCAGGATCTTGCCGACCAGGCTGACCAGCGGCGAGTGCATGGCCTCGAGCTTTCGCGAATCCTTGACGTGGCGGGCGCCGCCGCGGTTTTCGTCATTGAGCAGCACGATGAAATCGGGATGGGCAGCAAGATGGTCGAAGGAGCCCTCGATCAGCTTCTTGATGGCGTGTTCCGGCGGCAGGCCCTCCAGGTTGAGCTTGCGTTCCTGCGCGCGGATCTCCTCGTAGACCCATTCGAGGACGGCGAGGTAGAGCGCGTCCTTGTCCCCGAAATAATGATAGACGAGCTGCTTGTTGACGCCGGCGCGGGCCGCGATCTCGTCGACCCGTGCGCCGGCCAGCCCGCTGCCGGCAAATTCGTGGCGCGCCGCGGCCAAAAGCTTCTGCCGCGTCGCTTCCGGATTGCGCCGTTGCGGTTTTCTGCCGTTTGCTCGTCTTTCAGGCATTTCCAACCAGATAGTTGACATTGGGGATCGCCCCTGTTGCATTGGTAGCGTCGCGACGTGGGCTCGACAAGCCCGGGTTGTATGCGAGGGAGTGTTGCCATGAGACATGCCAGGGCGTTTGGATTGGCATTGGCGCTGGCATTGCCGACGGCGGTGCCCGCAGGTGCGGCCGGCGCCGTCAACCTGGTCCTGAACTGGACCCCGACCGCCGATCACTCGCCGTTCTATTTTGCCAAGGCGCAGGGCTGGTACGAGAAGGCCGGCATCGATCTCACCATCGAGACCGGCAAGGGCTCCGGCGTGTCGTCGCTCCGCGTGGGCTCCGGCGGCTCGCCGTTCGGCATCGCCGATCTCGCCACCATGCTGGTCGCCAGGAGCAAGGGCGCCGACGTCGTCGCGCTCATGAGCATCTACGCCAATACGGGGCAGACCTTTTACTGGCTGAAGAGCTATGGCGTGAACGGGCCAAAGGATTTTCCCGGGCACAAGATCGGCAACCCGCCCGGCGACGCCTCCCGGGTGATGTGGCCGGCCTTTGCCAAGGCCGCGGGCATCGCACCGGATTCCGTCAATTTCGTCAATGTCGGGCCGACCGCGAAAATCGCGGCGCTCAAGAGCCATACGACCGACATCATCAGCGACTTCTACAACGAGCACGATCTCAAGGTGATCGAGTTCGGCAGCGATCTCGGCTATGTCAACTGGAAGGACATCGGGCTCAACCCCTACGGCAATTCGCTGATCGTGAACGGCGCGTTCATGGAGAAGAATCCGAAGCTGGTCGAGGATTTCGTCAAGATCACGCAGAAGGCCTATGCCGCCTGCGTCGCCGACGCCGCGCCCTGCCTGAAGGCGCTGCTCGACAATGTCTCCGGCCTCGACCGGGAGAACCAGGAGCGGCAGTGGGAGCGCATCAAATATCTGATGACCGACGAGTTCACCACCACCAAGGCGCTCGGCTGGATCGATGGCGGCCGCATGAAGAAGGACTACGAGCTGGTGCAGACCTATCTCGGCATCGAGAAGCCGTTCGATGTCCAGACGGCGTTTTCGACCAAGATGCTGGATACGTCGATCAAGATGGATCCGAGCAAGGTGAAAAACTGAGCGCCGATGGCAGCCGGGGCGGGCGGCAGGCTCTGGCCGTGCTGGAATCTGCTAGTCTTTCCTGAAGCAGGGAGGACCAGCATGGATCAGGCAGCCGGCACCGAAGCTCAAAAGGACGCATCCCCCGCCGTGATCGCGCAGCAACAGGCCATGCTGAAGGCGCTGCCGTTCTCCGATACCGCCGATTTCGACGACGCCGCGCGCGGCTTTCTCGGCAGCATCGAGCACGCGAACATCGCTTCGCAGACCGGCCGGACCGTCTGGAGCCTCGAACCCTACGGCTTCCTCTTCGACGCCGAAGCGCCGGCGACCGTGAACCCCAGCCTCTGGCGACAGGCGCGGCTCAACATGCATCATGGCCTGTTCGAGGTGGTGCCGGGCGTCTGCCAGGTGCGCGGGTTTGACATCGCCAACATGACGCTGATCGAAGGCGACAGCGGCGTGATTGTGGTCGACACGCTGACCTCGATCGAGGGCGCGCGTGCCGCCATGGATTTGTATTTCAACCATCGCGGCAAACGGCCGGTGGTCGCTGTGATCTTCACCCACACCCATACGGATCATTGGGGCGGTGCGCGCGGCGTGCTCGACGATGCGGCATTGGCCGGTGGCAAGATCCCGGTCATCGCGCCCAATCTCTTCATGGAGCACGCGGT